>CAZIYW010000064.1:0-29946 GCA_964543525.1 uncultured Fibrobacterota bacterium
AGTTATGATAACAGTGAATAAAATAATACCCTGTTCTTCCGTCACATTCCTCCCTGGTAACATGAAATCGAAATAAACTGTTGAAAGGATGCAAAATGGGTAAACAACTACCTCTTGTAAAAGGTACTGTTTTCAAATTCATACGAATTACAGATTATTTGTCGTTCTGGTATAAAACGAATACCAGACTTCATGCGGATTTCAATTATCGCACTCTGGCAAAACTGTGCGGCTGCCAGTCAACGAGCGAGCTCTTCCGTATCTTCAGCAAAAGAAAACTGCCCTCCTATAAAATGGTTCAGCGGTTAATAAAGGTAATGGGTTTGAATATCGATGAAGCCAACTACTTTATTCTCCTTGCTCACCTTTCCAATTCGCGGATGAGGAAAAAGGATAGAGAAGCATATTTGAAACGATATAAATCTCTCATGAGAAAAGCGAAATCCATCAAAAAGAATAGACGTGCTTCCCGATGAGAAGCATACTGTTTTCTCCATACCCACAGCTTGTTTCTATAAAAATCGGGTTTCATGAACAAACCCACGAGGTTTTATACACTTTTTTCTTGTATATTACGTTATTTCTTGCTATACTAAAATTCACCGTTTTATTTATTTCATCCTTACCAATCATGAGGGTTTTATGAACATTATTTATGAATTCTTTTTTGAAAACAACCGGACTGAAGTATTTGAACTGAAATTTAATGAATTGGATTTAAGTCTTGAGCCGCTCCTTATAGAAACCGAGCAACCCTGGACCCGACTGGAAACCAAACAATGTTCAATGTGCACACTGAAACCGTCAGAGCATCCTCACTGTCCGGTTGCCCGCAATCTCTCGTTACTGTTATTGAAATTCAAGGATGATAAATCATATGATAAGGCAACCACCCGGGTAACCGCAAAGGGGCGTATAACCGAAAAGCACACCACCCTGGCAGAGGGTGTCAGTCCGCTCATGGGGCTGATTATGGCGACCAGCGGCTGCCCGGTACTCGATAAATTCAAACCCATGGCATTCATCCATCTTCCCTTCGCCAATGAAAATGAGACCATTTTCCGGGCAGTCGGTATGTACCTTACCGCGCAATATTTCAAGCTGCATAACAATCAGGAGCCCGATTGGGAACTGAAGCATTTCAAAGATATGTACGGACAGATCAACCAGCTGAATATGGACTTCTCCGAACGGATACGTGAAATCAAAGGGAAGGATACGAATATTAACGCGTTAATACTGCTGGATCTCTTTGCCCAGGTCGGGACTTTTTCATTTAATGAAGACTGGATGAAGGAGTTGGAGCCGTTATTTGGGGCGTATTTGAAAGAATAACGACAGCATACTCTTAGCTATTATAATTTCTAAACCCACTTCCGCGGATCCACCTTAAAATAATCCTGCATTTTCTTAAAAAGCAAAGGATGTTTTCTGTATAATTGATAGGGTTTCTCAAAGAAGGTCTCCGTAGCAACAGCGAAGAATTCTGCGGTATTTGTTGAACCGTATGAATCCATCACATCTTTTCTGCCTTTTGTAATGCGTTTGGCGAAGGCGGTATACTCTTTTCCCACATTGGTAATCCAGGGGGTCAGTTGTGATCGCTCACGCATCACCGGCATACCGTCGGTTGAGCCGTCCTCCTGATCAAGCTGATGGGCGAATTCATGGAAAACGACATTATTGCCGTCCTTCCGGTTTCCTGCCCCGCGGGTAACATGCCTCCAGGCAAGTATGACTGTTCCTGAATCATACGACTGTCCTGCCACCGGTATTTCATTGGGCTCAGTGTGCATACCTGCAATCGATGCGTTTTTTGCCACATACGTGTCGGGATATATCAGAATCGTTTTCAGTTTGTTATAAAATGAATTAGGACGGTTCAGCAGCAATATGCACGCCTGCGCCGCAACAGATACCTTTACCGTTTCGGTAATTTCAAATCCTTTACACCCTTCAAATGATATTTCTTCGATGAATACCTGTACTTTTCTATAAAGATCCTTTTTTAATGACTCCGGTAGTTTTTTTGTTAACGGCCCACTTTTTTCAATAATTGTTTTCCATTTATCCGGAAAGGGACGGGACATTATCTCAGTTCGGCGCTGTGATCGTGCCTTGTCAACATTCAGAATATACCAGACAATACCGGTGAGAATAATAAGGATACTCAATACTGCTGTCATGAACTACTACCTTCATCTATGATGAAATTACATACCTCGTTAAAAGGTCAGATGCTTTTTCACAACTTCCGGCCGCAGTGTTTACAGTATACCGCATCGTCTTCATGATCATCTGCAGAACAATGTGCGCAGGAGCGAATCGCAGAATATTTTTTCATCCGTTCGGTCACGGCAATTGAGACAAACCCGGTGGGCACCACAATGAGACTGTACCCCAGTATCATAATTACTGCAGCGAGGAACTGGCCGAATTCTGTGTGGGGTGAAATATCCCCATAGCCGACCGTAGTAAGTGTCACTATCGCCCAGTAAACACTGCGTGGTATACTGGTAAACCCGGCATCTGCCCCTTCAATGATATACATAAGTGCCCCCATCACTACCACAACGGTCAGCACCGCCAGTAAAAACACCAGAATTCTTCTTCTGCTCGCTTTCAATGCTGCTATAAGCTCATTCGCTTCTTTAATATAGGGGGCCAGTTTAAAAACCCTGAATATTCGCAACACCCGGAGAATCTTTATTGTTAAAAACAGGTGACTCCCCGTTACAATCAAAGTTATATAGGTGGGAAGAATGGCAAGCAGATCAACGAGGCCGAAAAAACTGACTACATATTTAATTTTGTTTTTAACGGCATATATCCGAAGAATATATTCTACGGTAAAGGCAACGGTAAAAATCCACTCCATTACCCGTAACAAAGTGCCGAACCGGGCCTCAATCGGTGCAACACTCTCCAGCATCACCACGACAACACTGAAAAGGACGCTGATAATCAATACAACATCAAATGCTTTGCCTGCACAAGTATCCGCTTCAAAAATGATCTGTCGTAATCGCTCTCTGGTTATCATAGCATGTAATCCGGATACTGAAAGGCATCTCTCATTCGTGATAAAAAGGCGGAACAATTCTTTTACGTAACTATGAGGTAACTATGAGAATTAGTAAAATAAACTATCGGAAACGATAATACAGGGAGAAACTTTCTGATTTATCCTTTTATTGCTGTTACCATCTGGGATTGGAACATAATCATAGGTGACGAAATTATTTCGAATATCGAATTATTTTGCTTCCCGCCACCACTTTTCCCCACCATTTATTATATTATACCGCTATAAAACCGACGTTTTTCATTACTTTATACCTGAATTTCGAATATATACAAAATATAAGGAGTACATCAGATGTCCAGGAATTTAGCACCGAAAGGAAAAATAGTCCGTCGTTTAGGGATTAACATTTTCGGTAATCCAAAATTTGATCGTCTACTTGAACGAAGACCGACACCGCCTGGAGAAACAAAAAAGCGCCGTCCACGCTTGAGTGAATACGGTAAACAACTTATGGAAAAACAGAAGATACGCTTTTCTTACGGCCTGACTGAGCGTCAATTCAGAATCGTTTTTGCCAATGCGAAAAAGATGAAGGGTGTTACCGGCGACAACATGCTGACCCTGCTGGAGCGCCGGCTGGATAATGTCATCTACCGTCTTGGTATGGCCGCCACGCGGACTCAGGCACGACAGATTGTCAATCACGGTCATATCCGGATAAACGATCGGAAGGTCACTATCCCGTCGTATATTGTCAGAGAAAACGACAGTATTACCGTCAAAGAAAAGGACACGAGTAAAAAGCTGGTACAGGAGCTCATCTCCAGCAATATCAACAGGGAAATACCGGAGTGGCTGTCGCTGTCAAAAGTTGACATGAAAGGAACCGTCAACCGGCTTCCCGAGAAGGCAGACATCCCGACCGTGGGTGATGAACAACTGGTTGTTGAGTTTTACTCGAAGTAAAAAGCTTTCTCCCGCGTAAGGCGGAGTCGAAATGATAAAGCAGGGAATTTTCGGATAAGCACACGGGATTTTTTTGTCATTTTAGTTCAGTGGAAGTACTTAAGCACTTGAGTTACTTTCTTTTTCCTCTGCACTTTTATTCTTTCCATCCTGATCGAGAGTACAGGCGCCTTTCTTCTTATCCAGTACCCTAATCTCTTTATCACCGATATGTATAAAACAGGAGGGATGAATGCCACCGGTTATCTGAATCCGTGCGTGAGGATTGGTCTTCATCCGCGGCAGGAGTTCTTCGCGCTCTTTCTGCAGGCCATCTTCTTCCTCATTGAGCATTTTAATATGTTTTGATCGGGCAGCGCCCAAGCGTTTGATTTTTTCCTGCTCACTTACGTCAAGATGCTCAAAATCGCTGTCCTTGTAAGTCGTATCTTTGGAGATACTTTTCGCCAGCAGTGCCTTTTCGTTTTTTATTCGCTCCAGTTCACTGTCAATCTTTTTAACACGTTCTATCGCCTCGATCGATTTACCCGCATAGAGATAATTGGTGGATGAACTGTCCTCGATACCGACCACATGAGCATAAATACCCGATATGGCCTCTATCTTACAGCCGATAATCTTTGCCGATGTTGAGGCGAACTTGCCGTCACAATGGACCACAGTATCCATTATCTGTTCTTTAACGGATACATTACCTCCCGCCACGATAAAGCTGTTAATAGCGCGACGTGCAGTAACATGACGGCCGGCAATCACTTTTCCCGACTTTTTCTTTCCGCACTTAATCACACCTTTTACGGTCACATCATTGGCCGCTTCAACAACCGCTTCCGGCTCGATATCACCACCGACCAAGACGTCGCCGCCCGCTTTTACCGTAAATCCGCTTTTTACCGTTCCCTTGATAATGACATTACCGACAAAATCAATATTTCCTTTTGTATAATCCAGATCGCCGACCAGAATAAAATCCTCATTCACCTGGATTTCTTTAAAAACCAGCCGGGCGTGCCCGTCAATATCCGCGGTGTAGGTATACGTATTCCCCTTCACCGACATGGTCACGTTTACACCGGCAGTCGGTACTTTAACCGTCTTAACCTCCCGCGGTGCATTCACCTTACCGTCAACACGCATGCCCGGTTTGCCCGGAATCTCTTTTGTCACCATTGCAAGTACCTGTCCGGCTTTTACATTATTGATGAGACCGCGCTCTTTGAAATCTATTTTATTTTCATCAATCTTGCCTGCTTCGAGCTTGATACGAAATCTATAATCCTCACAGCCGTCCTTCCCTTCTTCAAGAGGGGCACCTTTTGCAACAGTGATCACCTTTTTATCGGGACCGTTTTTCACCGCCTCTATTACTTCCTCTACCTTTTCGTCCTGTATCCCGTAAGTTATGTTATTCCCGGAAAGAAACTGCCGTATGGTGTCATTCCCGAATACCGCATCGGGATCATGCCTGAGAACAGTTACCTCTGCGGTATAGGCATCAGACGAAATAGAGGGTCGGATAAAGGTATCCAGCGACCGGGTATCCATCGCATTCGTAAACTGATCGCCACTATCGATGTTTTCCATTATCTAAAACCCCCGGGAGATATCTTTCCGCAATACTTCATGAGTTACATCTTTTATAATCCCTACTTTTTTAGTCGTTGCCAGATTTATCTGTTCGGTTGTATCCAGTTCAAAGAGATGACCGTTCTGTAACTTACAAATTGTCTGTACCACCGGCTGTTTGAAATTGGTACCATTCGTAGCAACAATTCTCCCGACAACATTGCCTGTGAGCAGAACCAGACTACCAATGGGGAACAATGAGAGTCCAATTAGCAGCCCTTTTATCGAAACCATATCAAGGAGCCGCAATTTACCCATCTTAATAACAGCAGACATGGCCCGAATCGGTGAGCCGTCACCGGCCAATCTATCAAATGTATCAGCGACAGCAATTATTTTAGCGAAATCATGTATAGCGTCACCGTTACAGTGTAAAATTCTCCCGCTGCCGTCTATTTTTTCATGATGCTGATAAATACAATAAGCCGTTGACAGAGGAATGGTATTGATATTCTTCAGCAATGCCAGGCCGATAAGTGAGTGTTGATCATAGCGCTGCTGTTCCGACGAATCCAGTTTTTCTTTTATAATGAGTGCTTTGGACGTTGAAACATGGCCGATATCATGTAACAATGCCCCCACGGCGATCTCAAGAATCTGTACCGGGTTATAGCCAAGCACCGATGCCAGACAAATTGACAGGAGACAAACATTCAAGCTGTGCGTTACCATATAAGTGTCTGCCTCACGGGGAACCCGTCGGTTGGTAAGGTTGCAATGAAAAAAACTGTCTTCTGCAAAGGATGCAATAATATCTTTTGCCAGTGAATCGACGGTTTCGAATGAAACCGCCTGATTCGTTTTGAAGTTGAAGAACAGTTCCTGCTCTTTAGCAATCCATGACCGGTATCTCTCAATAAACTGTTTCTTAACTCCCTTTTCCCTTTGAGAGGTAATCTGTCTGATCATTTCCCGGAATGAGGGTTTCAGCGGCGGTCGTCGGACAATGGCTTTATTCATCATACCCCGTTTCAGATTCCTGACCGATACATCAGTCGCCGTATTCGCGCACATGAACTTGCTCAGAATGGCTAACTTTGAAAACTTTCGGCCCTTCTCTTTCGCCGCCTCCAGCTCCTGCTGCTCCTTCTCACGAAGCGCCCGCTCCTTCGGATGTTCCAGGCGCTGGATAGTACCGACACTTTTATACACGTCACTTTCCAGTAGAGTAATATATTTTTCATACTGAAAACCCATTAATTCCTGTTCATCTTTTTGATAATAAAGCTCGTTCACCCCTTTTGTTCTCAAAGCAGTTAACACTTCCTCTTTGATAGGCCTTCCCTGTTCAAGCACTACTTTATTATCTTTATCCACCAGCGAAACGGGACACTCCTCTCCGACAGGGATATCCTCGATTTGAATAGACTTCCTCTGCATCTCCTGTTTGAATGATTCCGGATCTTCACCGGCATCAAGGGCTATTACGGAATCAATACCACACTCCTCCATAATGGTGAGATGCGAAAGATTGAGAACCTCACCGGGGCGGTGCAGGATTTCACCACTAGAATGGCAGATATTCGTATCGAGTGATTTATCAACAACTAAATCCTGTAAATCAATTTTTTTCATGCATTCTTTTCCGTTTGAATACATAACAGCAGTTTCGATTCCGATAAAATTAATTATAAAATCAATCGTTTGTAAAATCAATATATTCACTACTTTTAGGATAATTTTATTTTGAAAAACAGGCTGGGTTAAATTATGCGGTATAGTGCAAGTATAACTATTTCAGTAAGGCTTTATTGTAAAGGTTTCTCGCATAAAAAGAAGGGCTCGCTACTTCAGGCGAGCCCTTCCTCATTATACTTTTATTGGATAATATAGTAAAATATTATCCTTCCACAATAGCATCCGAAGGACAGGTTTCGGCACAGGCGCCACAATCAGTGCATTTCTCAGGATCGATCTTGTAAATCGGATCGCCTTCACTGATTGCTTCAACCGGACATTCCGGTACACAGCTTCCACATGCAATACATTCATCAGTAATCTTATAAGCCATTCACGTTCTCCTTTTTTTATGTTGAAAGTTTTTATCAGGATCGGTTAAAAAGTATAAAAATAATACAAAAAACTGGGTTTAAAGTCAAGCGATATTTGCTGAAAATATCAGGCAGTTATATTACTCTCTGATCATGCGAATTATTGTTTACCCGAAGCATCACTGATTAGTCATCTTGGCCCTCCTGCTGAAGCGGGGAAGCAGGAGTTATCCGACGACTTTCTCCCCGTTTTCGAACATACATTAATTATGGTGTTTGAACGGTATGATACCCGGAGAGCTATACCGGTGAAAATTAGGTTTTACGGTTTCAGGTGTTCCAGGAATCCGGCAACGGCATCTGCAGGTTTTTCGCCCTTTTCAACCGCTCCTGTTACCTGCCGCAGGAGCTCACTGCCGATTATGGCGCAATCGGCATGGCCGGTAAGGGCATCTATCTGTTTCTGCTCCCTTATACCAAAACCGGCCGCGACAAACCTGCCGGTCTGTTCCTTAATCCTGTGCAGATAAGCAACCGTTTCCCTGTCCAGCTCAGTTTTGCGGCCGGTAACCCCCATTCGCAGCACAGCATACACGAACGGTGAAACACTGTGTCGGGTTATAGACACCATACGATCGCCGGTTGTTGTGGGGGCAATTAACGGTACAAAGGCAAGGTGGTGCTTGGTGCATAACGCCGCTATTGCGGGTTCAGGCTCATCCATGGGGCAGTCTGGGACAATAAAGCCGTCAACGCCGATTTCAGCGGCGTGCTCGATAATTGCGTTAATACCGTAAGCATAAAGAGGATTTATGTAGCTCATAATCAACAGCGGCACATCAACCTTTTTACGGACTTTTTCAATCATGGTAAGGACAGTATCGGTGGTAACACCTCTTTGTAAAGCTGCATGATTCGCCTGAACAATAACCGGTCCGTCGGCCGTGGGATCACTGAACGGCAACTGTATTTCAATCAGATCGACCCCATTCTCAGCCATGGTACCAATCAGCGCCTCACAGGTATCAACCGCCGGGTACCCACCGACAACATGGGTCATGATTTTAATTGTTTTTTCTGCCGCGAATACAGCAGCGATGCGCTCAATTCCCGTCATTGGTTCCCTCCGTATGCAATCGATTCAGTTCACTCTGTAAAAAGGCCATCCAGTCGTTACGGTCAAAGAACGGTGCGGTGATAAACAGATCCTTGTCACCCCGTCCCGAGATATTAACCACGACAACCGTATCGGCAGGCAGTTCCGGTACCCGTTTAAAGGCCTCCACCAGCGCATGGGCCGATTCGAGCGCCGGAAGAATACCTTCCTGCGCGGCAGTAAGCTTCACCGCATCAAGCACTTCGTCATCAGTTGCATGTGTAAAAGTTACCCGTCCCTGTTCCGCCAGATCCGCAAGCTGCGGGCCGATACCGGCATAATCCAGTCCGGCACTGATTGAATGGGTGGCTAATAACGAGCCGTTGTCATCCTGCAGGAAAAAGGATTTATAGGCCTGGACTATACCGACCCGTCCAAGACCACCCAGCCGAACCGCATGCTTTCCTGATTCTATACCCAGTCCGCCTGCCTCAACCCCTATAAGCTCAACCGGTTCACAGAGGAACGGATAAAACATACCGATAGCATTTGAACCGCCACCGACACAGGCAATGAGTATGTCAGGCAGCCGGTGCATACATTCCTGCATCTGCGCCTTCAGCTCTCTGCCGATAACACACTGGAAGTCCCGCACCATGGCCGGATAGGGATGGGGGCCCAGTGCCGAGCCGAGAAGGTAGTGAGTATCGTGTACCCGCTCGGTCCAGTTCTTCAAAGCGGCATTTACCGCATCGGTCAAGGTCCGTGTACCTTCGGTTACGGGCGTCACCGTTGCGCCGAACAGCCGCATGCCGAGCACATTGGGATGCTGCCGGGCCATATCGATCTCACCCATGAACACCTCGCATTCCAGCCCCATCTTTGCCGCCGCCGCTGCGGTTGCCAGGCCATGCTGCCCGGCTCCGGTTTCAGCAATGACCCGTTTCTTCCCCATCTTTTGGGCAAGCAGCGCCTGACCAATCGCATTATTAATCTTATGAGCGCCGGTATGGGCGTTTCCCTCCATTTTGAAATAAAGTTGCGCCCCTTTAAAATGATTTGTCAGATTCTCGGCAAAATAGAGCGATGTCGGCCTGCCGATATAATCCCGATGCAGGCCTGCAAGCTCTTCCCAGAATTTCGTATCATTCTGTATTCCTGTATACGCAGCTTCCAGCTCCTCAAATGCCGGAAACAATACTTCAGGAATGTACCGCCCGCCATAGTTACCAAAATATCTTTCACTGGTTGTCATGGTTATTCCTTAATCGTTTTCGTATCTTTTTATCTCCCCTAACAATCGTTCCATTTTCTCGACCGATTTTTTCCCCGGCGTCTCTTCAACACCACTGCCTACATCAATCCCGTCCGGTTGAACAGCGTTGAGTACTGTATAGACATTTTCCGGTGTGATGCCGCCGGCAAGAAAAAACTCTTTTCCGGCTTCCTTGACTCTTTTTTTTGCGTACCGTGCAACATCGACGGTGATCTTTTTTCCGGTACCACCGTATAAACCGGCAACCATGGCATCGACCAGCAAGCGTGAGCAGTGCCACTGTTCTTTGACAACAACCGTATCGACATCCTCCTTCGAGCTGATTCGTAACGCTTTATACCAGTTGAACGGATAGCGGTCCGCGTCAGTACTTTTTTCATCCCCGTGAAGCTGCACGGTGTCCAGACCGGTTTGACGGAGAACCCGCTCGATTGTTTCCTGCTTTTCATTGACAAAAACCCCGACGGTTATTACCCGGTCTCTCAATCCCTTCGCCGAGAGCGCACGGAGAATACCGGCCACCGTCTCGGGCGCTACCTTCCGCGGCGATTGGGCGAATATAAAACCAATAACGTCGGCACCAAGGGATACCGCCAACGCGGTATCCTCGTAATTTGTCAACCCGCATATTTTAACCCGTATCGCCATCTGCACCGGTTCCCTATCCGAGCGCCTCGATAAATTCGCGAACCGTGCGCACCCGCTCCCACGCAGTAATAAAATACTCTCCCACGAGAAAACCCCGGAAACCCGCATCCACCATGTTCCTGCCGTCCTGCTGGCTCATCATCCCGGACTCGGCCACTGCAATACGATCGGCGGGTACCCGACGACATAACTCCTTTGACCGATCCAGATCAATACTGAAATCCTTCAGATTCCGGGCATTGATACCAATGCCGGTCGCCGGAACGTTTAGTGCTTTCGCCAGCTCATCCCCATCGTGTACCTCCAGCAGAACCGCAAGATCATATTCTGCCGCATGTACCGCCAGTTCATGCAGCTGTGTTTCGGAAAGTATTGCCGCAATCAGGAGAATTGCATCTGCACCCATAGCCCAGCTTTCTGTGATCTGATACGGATCAAAGATAAAATCCTTGCGCAGTACCGGCAGCGAAATCGCCCGACGCACATCAGTCAGGTGGGATTCATCACCGTAGAAATAATCGGGTTCGGTCAACACCGATACGGCATGAGTACCGCCGCGCTCATAGTCGCGCGCAATCAATGTGGGATTATACTCATTGGTAAACACCCCTTTTGACGGAGAGCCTCTTTTACATTCGGCTATAACAGTAAAACCGTCGGTATTAAAAAACGGACGCGGCGGATCCACCTGCCGCACCAGATTACTCTCGGCGACCTCATCTTTCTTTTTCTTTAAACGCTCTTTTCGCGTTTCTACTATTTTGTCAAGTATTGTCATCTTTCTTCCATTCAATACCCTACACCATCATTCATGATTTCCACCCACCCTCCGGATTTTCCACACGGTTCTCCCCTGCGAATCAAAAAGGCTGCCCGGCAACAGGCAACGATTACAGCGTTTTACCGTACGCCACCAGTCTCTCCAGAACCTCCTTCGCCTTTCCGGAATCAATCGATTCCTGCGCTTTGGCAACCGCCTCTTTAAAATCGGTCGCCATTCCTGCTACAAGAATTGCGGCAGCCGCATTGAGAACCACGATATCCCGTTTCGGTCCCTTCTCGCCGGCAATGATACTGCGGGTACTGTCTGCATTCTCCGCGGCATCACCACCCTTCAGATCCTCAGGTTTACAATAGTTAAATCCGAATTCACGAGGATCCAGCCGATAGGTGCGTACCCACTTATCCTTCAGCTCTGTTACCTTTGTGGGCCCGGTAAGGGTAATCTCATCAGTGCCGTCATTGCCATGAACCACGAGAGCCCGCTCCACACCGAGATTGTTGAGTACTTCAGCAACCAGTTCGGTAATCTCCGGTGCAAATACGCCCATGACCTGTGACTTGACTTTCGCGGGATTGAGCATGGGTCCCATCATGTTGAACACGGTGCGGAAAGCCAGTTCCCGACGCGGCCCCATGATGTTTTTAAACGCCGGATGATAACCGGGAGCAAAAAGGAAACACATACCGACTTCCTCCAGCGCTTTACCGGCCTGCTCCGGATTCATATCTATCTTCACCCCCAGTGCTTCAAGTACATCGGCAGAACCGGATTTCGAGGTTATTGACCGGTTACCATGCTTGGCGACTTTTACGCCGGCACCGCAGGCAACAAACGCTGCAGCCGTCGATATGTTAAAGGTACCTGAACCGTCTCCTCCGGTACCACAGGTGTCGGTAAACACCATATCCTCAGATGCCGGCACCGAAGTGGCCTTTTCATACAACACTTTCGCAAAGCCGGTCAACTCTTCAACAGTAGCCCCCTTCATGGTAAGCGCCGTTAAAAAGGAACCTATCTGCGCCTGGGTAATTGTCCCGTCAGTAATCTGCTCCATGACACTGCCGGCTTCGATTTCGGTCAGACCCTCCCCTGCAACAAGGCGCTTTAAAAGATCCTTTACCGGTGCAACATCCCTGGTACCGCTGATAAAATTCGACAACATTTTCATTCCCTCCTCTGTGCCGATTGATTCCGGATGAAACTGCACACCTTCAATGGGCAGTCTTTTATGCCGTATCCCCATAACCTCACCATCGCTGCCTGTCGCACTGATCACAAAATCGTCAGGTACACTCGCTTTCTCA
The DNA here is from genome assembly GCA_964543525.1 of uncultured Fibrobacterota bacterium. GTDB lineage: Bacteria > Fibrobacterota > Chitinivibrionia > Chitinivibrionales > JANQEN01 > CBDVBE01. The sequence continues at coordinate 12,720 of CAZIYW010000064.1, forward strand.
ACAGCCAGAGAGTGATAGCGAATCACCCGCAGCGGATTGGGCAAACCGGAAAAAATGGTTTTCCCGTCATGGGTAACCATATCACTCTTGCCGTGCATGATAGCCTGTGCCTGAATGATATTCCCGCCGAACACCTCACCGATTGACTGATGTCCCAGACACACTCCCAGTATCGGCTTCCGTCCGGCAAAGGCTTTTATCATTTCCATTGAGCAGCCGGCATCTCTGGGCCTGCCCGGTCCCGGCGAAATAACCAGGTAATCGAAATCCAGTTTCTCAGCCTGCGTAACGGTTATCTCATCGTTGCGATAAACGGTAACCTCCTCACCAAGCTGCATAAAGTACTGCACCAGGTTGTAGGTAAATGAATCATAATTATCGATCATCAAAACCATTATTTTTTCCTCCTGCTGAAAGTGCAGTAAACAGTGCTTTTGCCTTATTCAACGTCTCATCATATTCCCGCTCCGGTACCGAGTCATAAACAATTCCCGCGCCTGCCTGCAGATATACCTTTTTATCGGCAATAACCATGGAACGGATTGTGATACAGGAATCAAAGGTACCGGTATAACTGAGATAGCCTATCAATCCGGCATAGGGGCCGCGCTCCACCGGCTCAAGCTCTTCAATAATCTCCATGGCACGTACTTTCGGCGCCCCCGAGACCGTACCGGCGGGAAAGGTCGCCTTAATCACATCAAAAACGTCCATGGACCCGGCAAGTTCCGCAACCACTTCGGAAACAATATGCATGACATGGGAATACATCTCAACTTCCATCATCCTGCTGGGATAGACGCTGCCCGGTCTGGCAATTCTGCCGAGATCGTTTCGCGCAAGGTCAACGAGCATAATATGCTCGGCAAGCTCCTTCTCATCCGACAAGAGCTCCTCTTTCAATGCCGCATCCTCATTCGTGGTTGTACCGCGGGGCCGGGTACCGGCAATGGGTCTGAGCAGCGCCCTGCCCTCCTCCACCTTGACCATAACTTCCGGTGATGCCCCCAGAATAGCAAAATCACCGAAGTTGAGATAAAACATATATGGCGACGGATTTATGGAACGCAGCGCCCGGAAAATGAGAAACGGATCCCCGTTATAGTCGGCAGCCATACGCTGAGAAAGTACAACCTGTATTGCTTCACCACGGGTTATCATATCCTTGATCCGGGTGACATCCTCCATGAACTTCTCTTTGGAATAACTGCTGCTGAGTACACCGGGCCCGGGTACCTTCAGCGGCGGTATTGACACTGATGAAGCATCCTGCAGCTTTCCGGCAATACGCTCCAGACCGGCAAGCGCCTCCTCATAATCCTTTTCCAGATTATCACCGGTACGAACATTGCACACGATTTTGAGCGTATGCATGAGATTATCAAAAATCAGGTTGTACCGCGTGATCATAAAAAGACTTTCGGGAAGATCCAGTCTCGGTTTGGCCTCATCCCGTGGTATCTTCTCCCATTTACGGATATACTCATAGCCGATATACCCGACTGCACCGCCGGGAAAGGGCGACAGATCACCTTCACCAATGAAGGGACGGGCTTTCAGAATATCACCAACTTCCCTGAGCGGGTCTTTACGGGTGAATCGTTTCTCCGTGCCCGCCTCATGCAGAATACACTCCTGGCCCCGAATCTCGAGGCGGACCACCGGTTCTACTCCCAGGAAGGAATACCGGCCGATAACGGTTCCCTTTTCTACGGATTCGAGCAGGTAGGATGCACCGGTTGCATAAAAGGCATCAACCGGTGTTATGACATCGGAAGGCATCTCCTTTACCACGGCAACCACCCGGTTGCTTTGTGCCTGTGCTAAAAAATCTGTTCGTGTGGGTCTGATCACAGCTCCTCCTTATCTGCTCATTATACGCAGTAACTAATAAAGTCATTCCCGCGCACACGGGATGCCAGTAAAATTTTATAAAACCGTTTTTACACTCTCACTAAAAAAGAATGTTTCTATTTATAGAAACAGTAAGTATATAAAAATGCCGGAGAAAAGTCAATAGTAAGTCGCGTAATTGTTTGTATTGTGCTGAAAAACTACGACAGTGAATACAGCCGCGTCCTGCCCGGTTTTAAAAAATAATTCCCTCTTCAACAACGCAGATTTATTCTTCCGGATTGGTGACAGTACGGCGGGAACCCGGTCATACAATAATCCCGGATTTGACGAAAGCAGTCCTCATCGACGGGTCCGGCTTTATCAATCTGCATGGCATCACCGAAGTAAATGAAGGTCCTGTTAATTCATCTACGAACCTCACATCCTGCATCTTCCCCTCTCAAACAAGAAAAAGGAAGGGGGGAAGGTATATGGAAAGTTATATTTTTCTTATGTATTCTCCCGCTCCGTGGTGGAGAGAGAGCCGATTTAGCGGTAGCAAATGCTCTCACCTGGGGTGAAGGGTGCGTTATATATTAAGGATTCATATTCAATACACCAATGAAAGGTTCATCATGATTGAAACAATCTCCACGGAGCGGGCGCCAGCCGCTATCGGTCCCTACTCACAGGCGGTCAAGTCGGGTAACCTGGTTTTCTGCTCGGGGCAGCTCGGGCTCAATCCCACCACTAAAACGATGGCTGAAGGTATTGAGCAGCAGACTCTGCAGGTATTTAACAATCTCAGGGCGGTGCTTGCCGCGGCCGGGTGCAGCCTGTCGCATGTTGTAAAGACCACCATCTTTCTGAATGACATGGTCGATTTCCCGGTTGTTAACAAACTCTATGCGGATCAGTTCGGAAAACACAAGCCGGCACGTGCCACCGTGCAGGTGGCCCATCTGCCGATGGACGGATTAATCGAGATTGAGTGTCTCGCTGTGTGTGAATAATTTATTTTTATGACACCACTGCCGCCGTTACCGGCTTGAACGGAGGTGGTGTCGTTTGTGAAATAATGTGTGCCGGAAAACCTTGTGAAACTGTCACTCCTGCATGCTCCCGGCGGGAGCTTGCAATCAAAAACATTTAAAAAGCCGGTGCATTCACTACCGTTCCCTGAACCCGGCTTAAAAACATGCCGGAATGACCTTAAAGAGGTAGTTTTCGAACAGAAACCAGACAGCCGGAAGGTTTCTGCCCGGTGTGGTGCATAAATCAGAATATCTATTATCAACACTTATTCATCGGAGGAATAATTCTATGAAACACAAGAAGTTAGTCTGTTTCTGCTGTTGTCTGGTGACTTGTCTCAGTGTATCTTCTGCAAAGGAATGGGCGACCGGTATCGGAAGCTGTTACAAGCAGCACAGCAAGACCATCAGTTTAGGTATGAGTCTTCTCCATTTCGGATTCTTCGCGGCCTTTGATTACGGTGTGCACGATGCCATTTCCGTTGGTATTGCCTCCGGGTATAATGGTTACGGTCACAGCAGGTACTGGCGTTACCATTTCGTTCCCATTGGCGGACGTGCTGCATTTCATCCGTTTAACCTGAGTGTACTTGCCGATAAAATAAAGGTTCGTGATAAGCTCGACGTATATGTCGGGTTTGCCATGGGCGGGCGTGTCGGATGGGCAACCTGGGAATACAACGGTGACGAACTTGATGAACCAAAAGTCGGCGGATTCTTTTTCAGAGAATATATCGGTATCCGGTTCTTTCCGACGAACAACTTCTATATCATGTGTGACGAAGGGTCCGGACTCGGTGTCTTTAATCTGGGCGTAGGATTTGCTTTCTAACAGAAAACAGATTTCTGATTTATAGAATGATACAGATGGTGAATTGTGGATGGTGGTAAAAGAAAAGAGGTTTAAAGCTTAAAACTCACGGTTACTGGGAGACTTTTCACCTTTCACACTTCACCTATAAATATGCATTTTTCAATTTGCATTTTGCACTATCCATTACTCTTTCCTTTGTATTCCTGGCGATCTTGGCGAGAATCATCTTTTTATTATCCTCCCGGCAACGAACTATTTTGATTTCCGGAAAAGGTTTTGCCGTTTTTTCTCTCCCGGTGGTGGTATAATTATGATGGTGAAGTGTACCCTGTAACCACAGAATACCCACTATATAACCCGGGATTCCTCCATGAAATTGCACCACCGATGGACTTTTGTCCTCGTTTTTGGAGCATCAAAACGCGACTATATAATACGCATACCCCAATTCGTACTGGTCCTCATGTACTTACTGGTATTGTTAAGCTGCGTCAGTCTGATCAACATAATACGTCTCGGTATAAGCTACAGCTATTCCAACTTGTTTATCAGCAAGCAGTTAAATATTAACAGCGAGGCAGCCCTCAAACTTCGTTTCCTGCAGAAGCTTGTGGATCAGCAGAGCAGAGAGATCAAGTCACTTACCGCATTTGAGGATCATGTACGCTTTAAATATGGCATGAATCCCATCAGCGGAGATGTGCGGAAAGCGGGTATCGGCGGGAGGCCCGGCGTGGAAGACCTTATTATTGCATCCCATGCAGAACCTGTCTTGAAAAAGGCGTGGCACATTGAGAAAAAATTTAAATCTGTACACCGGCAGGTTGACCTGTTGAGTACCACTTTTTCACGGATGCACGAATATGCCCGACGGATAATCGATGTACAGGCGCAACGTCCCTCTACCTGGCCGGTTCGCGGCAGAATCACCTCCAGATTCGGTATACGTTTCCATCCTCTGTTTCGGCGGTATATGTTTCATGAAGGGCTCGATATTGCGAACTCCCTGTGGACACCCATATTCGCCACTGCCGCAGGTATCGTTACCGATGTCGGAAGAAAGGGTGATATGGGCAATGTGGTAAGGATCACCCATGCAGGCAGCGGTTATGACACCCGATACGCCCACCTTGTTCAATTTGCGGTTGTTGAAGGCCAGGTGGTAAACCGTGGCGATATTATCGGCTATATGGGCACTACAGGCAGAAGCACCGGCTGCCACCTCCATTATGAAGTTATAAGAAGCGGCAAACATATCGATCCGCTGACCTGTATCCTACCCCAGGATATCATTGTTGATTGATTGCTACTCAGGGAAAGAACGGACGAAAAACCTGCCACCTTGATTATCCGGGCATCCTTACCCTAACCTTTACAAACAATTAAAAGGGCCGGCTATGCAATCCGCTTCTGCATGATAAATACCGCGAGTAGTAACGATTTATGATACTTGGTATCTGTTAAAAAGAGAACGAAAGAGAAACAGCACTCATTGCAGGACTGATCAGGGTATTTAGTGATACTTTTTTCTTTTCCCCGCCTTCGGGTTTTACTACAAAAAGGATAATTGACGTAGTAAGAAATGCACCGGATAGTCCGGTAAACACACCGGCAAGTACCGCAGCAGTTTTCTCATCATCTTCGTATCGGCTCTTCTGTATCGGTGTAGACGCAGTACCGGCAAGATCGCTGAACTTCTCCTTCTCGCTCCAGTAATAGGCGCACGCACCACCGAAACCGGTGCTGGTCACCGCAGACAGTATGGCAAATACGGTTTTCATGGTCTTCCGCTTTGCCAACGACTCACTCCGTATACTTTCCGCATCCTGGTATGTGTATACCGATCCGATAAGTCCCCGGGTAGCCTTCATCATTCCCGTCTGCAGAACAGACGTGAAAGAGCCTTCAACCGTATGACTGTTTTTTCTCACCACCTCACCGGTTGCCACATCAACCATTTTAAGAGAGATTTTAAATTTCGCCTTGACACCGCTGACCGTACCGACAATGACGCGATCGGCACCGACAATTTCACCGACTTCAACGGCACACATCTTCTGGGTGCACCCACTCTGCGCCAGACCGATAGCAGCCATAGCCTCCTCCACCTCGGACTGGGCCGTTATAAGGAATAAATCCATTTTAAACAGCTCATCCAGCACCTTTTCGGTAAGAGCGCCTGATTTCGATGCATGGGATGATGACTGAATCCCCAGCACCGCCAGCTTCTGCCTGGCCGTTTCCGCCCATAGTATCACGACACAGCACAGTAATACGAATATCGTTTTCAGTGGTAATGACCCTGTCGATTTCATAAACGAAGCCCCCCTCGTTAAAATTGATTCGTTAAAAACAAATTTTTCCTACAGTAATATACATCTGCATGAAAGCAGGTTACATAATTTGTGTAATTTTTCGCGAGTGGGATTTCAAATACCTCAGACGGGTATGGTAATCCGTAGGGATTTATTGACTACCGTAAAATGTTATATACAACCACGAGGTGTTGTAACCGTTACCGGTTTTCCGTCAGTCAGGTAATCCAGGTCAATACTATTTTTTCAACCGCCTAATGTTTCGGGTTATACCGTATTCATAAATTCATTAAACGGTACCATGACACGAAAGACGGCGGCACAGTAGGTATCAAAATCTGTAGACAGGAACCTTTTATCGGTCACGCCGTGCATAATAACCAGATTTTTATATCGGAGGTATGCAACCATGGGATCATCACCCGAAAAATCTCTCGGGCAGGTTTTTAACTGATCACCCCAGAGCTCAAAATTATCTTTAAAGGTCTTCGCAGTAATAATCTGTAAAAATCGTTTTCCCTGTTTTGAGATTTTTTTCCTTACTCGAAGTAAACGATCAGCAGAAGGGTGATACAGACCCCCGGCGAGGAAACAGTCTCCCGGTTCGAGATGGATATAATATCCCGCATGCCCGGTCTTCCTGCCTCCTTTTATTAAATGAGCGCCGAAATTGGTCTTATAGGGTGTTCTGTTCTTTGAAAAACGGGCGTCCCGGTAAATCCTGAAGATACACTTCTTCGGATCGAGATCGAGAACCGATTCATCAAAGTGGGCAATTTTCAGGATTACCCGTTCCACCAACCCCCTGAAATCGTCAAGTGACTCCTGATAATACTCCCTGTTTCGCATGAACCACGCACGATTGTTGTTCTTTTTTAATTCCCTGAGGAATTCAAAGGTGCTCTTTTTAACTGCTGCAGACATAACTTTTTCCCCTGAATCGAAACAAAAAGATACGGATTACCTACTGGAATTAAATTCCGATTTTTTTCCTGTTATTTTCAATATGGGTTAGTATATTCTCCGCAGCTTCTTTCGCGTCCGTTTCAACGTGTAAGACACCTCCGGTGACCTCCTTACAACCTTCTGTCAGGAGATTAACCAGATTGGGTGCGCCCGTTACCGGCGGAACCGGATTCACATAGGTATACAGCCCGAAAGCGAGAGCGAATATTGCATCAATGGTAGCTTTCTGCTCCATGAATTCCGGTGCAACGGCCGCAACCGGCAGTTCGGTGACCGGAATACCGCCCAGCGCTTCAGAAACGGCATGGATAAGGTCCGCGATTCGACCGGTGTCGGTACAGGTACCGTAACTGAGCACCGGTGGAATGGAAAGTGCACCACATACCTTCTGCAAGCCCTCTCCGGCAAGATTTATCGCATCGATTGAGCACAGACCTCCGACCTGCATAGCACCGTTCCCGCAGCCCATTGACAGGACAAGTATGTCCCGCTTAATAAGCTCCTTAGCCACGGCAATACTGTGGGTGTCCTGACCCGTATCCCGCAGGGTGGTACAGGAAACCAGTCCGGCAATACCGCGTATACTCCCGTCTTTTATGGCATCAAGTAGTGGGTCAAGTGTACCTCCCAGTGCCGCCACAATACTCTCGGTTGAAAATCCGACCATTGCTTCACGGCACGGTAACCCGGTAATGGGTTCTATTGACGAATGTCTGGTTGTAAAATTCTCTATCGCCATTGCCAGCAACTGCTCAGCCTGTTGCTCAGCCCGGTGCGGCTCATAGTTGATTCGCTCTTCAACCCCTTCAAACGCAACCAGCTCACTTACCGGTACCAGCTTAAAATGGTATTTCTTTGCATAGAGAGGATCAATCGGCATAGAGCAATTCATATCCGCGACAAACAGATCGACACAGCCGCTTGCCAGAACAGCTTCCTGCATAATCCAGTTTCCGGTAAAGCCATAAAACACGTCATCCATCTCCCAGCGCTGAATCATCTCCTGCCCGGTTTCGATATTGGCAATAATCCGTACCCCTTTTGCGCCGGCGGCCCTGGCCTTTTCCTGCCATGCATCACTGCGGGCACACTGCACCATGGCAAATCCGAGGAAGGGTTCATGACCGTTTGGCAGGATATTAACATAGTCGGGATCCAGCACACCTAGATCGACCCGCATGGTATGTGGCCGGGGAATACCGAATAAAATATCCTGACAGAATTCATTGACAATCTGACTCTGATAGGCCATAGCAACACCGAGACGCATGGCTTTCAATGCCAGGCTTACATAATAGCCGTCAACATTGGTAAGGCATGAACTGGTGGCAAGCATCATTTCAGCATAGATACCGCCGGGGAATATATTCAGATTTTTCCATGTTTCCTTTCGTTCGGGTGGCGCCAGAATTTCAACAATACTGCTCGGCTCATAGTGTTTGCGGTTAAAATCCTTTTCAACAAAATCGCATAACTGCAGTACCGTATCATTGACGGAGCCGGCTTCGGGTAATCCCAGCCGTTGAGAAAAGGAGTGCAATTTTTCCGGTTCCTGTATTGTAAAGGGTGTTTTTCCCTGTGCTGTTGCGCGCAGGGTTTTCATCGTTTGTTCCGTATGGTACTGATAGGTTGACGCACCCATAACATTTCTCAACACCATCATTCGCATGGCCATACCGTCACCGGTAATACCGCAGACACCCCTTTTGTCTTTTTCAACATCAGCACGACAGGGACCGTTGGAGCAGAAGTCACAGCGCACCCCGCCCATACAGAACGGACACCGTTTATCAGGATCCCCACCCATACCCTGTGCTTCAAACCTGTCCCATATATTAGTCAGGTTGTCCTCCTTTATCCTGTTATACATCTTTTGAACGGAATCATGATATGATATTCTTTCCAAATCCATAATAACCTCACGTATTTAAATTTATTCCGCCTACTTATTTATATACTTCTTTATATACTTCCTCTTCAGGAGAGACGGGGTATCCTTATAAAGGGAAAGTGATTTGTTTACTTTTAAAAAGATTTATTAATTGTATGTCTCCTTTAGGGCACATGCATTCTGTTTAGAAAATTGATTCGTTGTTTAAAATACAATGTTCACCGTGCTGGTGAGGTTAAAATTATTCATGCAGGTGAATGCCGGAATCGTAAAAAGTGCACAAATTTAAACGGGTATTAAGAGAATAATAAACCCCGCGGATTTTAACCGGAAGCCATTCGATAAAAGTGCATTAACTCATTATAATATAACAAGTTAAAAGAACAGCTCATTAAAAAAATATATTAAAAAGCAAAAACAGCTCAACGAATATTATTTGGATGTTTTCTCATTTTGCCGTATAATAAATTAATTTTTTGGCATATAATCAATTTTTCTGTACACTAATTCAATTTTTTCCTGAAATTGCATAGAATTGTTATTACATTAATAATGTGAATCAGGTATAATGAGTGGGGCGTTACCAGAGGTCGAATTAAGCGGTTGATAATGATGTATGGTTCCTGAAAGGGCAAGGTGAGAGGGAGTAATTCTACAGCACTCAATTTACCCACACAGGTACCCTGTACGTTATTCTTGACAAAAGTAAAATAGTCAATCTTCTTTATAAACTTTATCGGGGAGTATGTATAATGAAACGCCTTTCAATCTTTTCAATCATCGTTCTTTTCTCCGCCGTATCAATTCTTCTGGGCGGTGCCATCCAATACGATGTTCTGTATAAAACCAGAACACCGGTGGGGATTACGGAAAAGGAGATCACGGATATCGTTGATAATGCGCTCCAGTGGGAGAAGAGCGGTAACCCATACTCGAAAGCACGCATTAAGGTATTCGCGGAAAATGGTCCGCTGGATCACCTTGTGGTCTATATGCTGAGAGCCGATATCTATCTGGCTGAAATCTATAAGATAGAAATGGGGAGAAACAACTCGTATCGGGTAATTGAGGATTACACGGAAGAAGTTGCACCACCGGATGACGGGATATGTCAAACCTGCCCGGATGAAACCATCGAAATCGTGGTAAGCACCAGTGAATCAAGCTCCAGCCATCCGGCAAACGAATATACGAAAAAATGTTATGAAATGCTTGACAACGCAGGTATAAAAACGGTTGCGCTGTACGGCAACGATGAAAACCTGACTGCTATACAAAACTGGTTATCATGTAAGAACCTGAAACTCTGGGGACGTATCGGCCACGGCGCTTCAAACGGTGACATTATTCTGGGAAGCGGATCGCTCAGGCCTTCCAATGTCGCTCAGATGGATCTGCATCATAAGTTTATGATTATAAACTCATGCTACGTTCATAACCAGGCTATGATACCCAGTATGATTGACAAAGCTGACGCCTATTTCTTCTGCTCAGGCAACAATGTTTCCCTGCCCATGTATACCTCCGAGCCTGTTTGGAAAGCAATCATTGAAAAGGGTGTTCTTGAAGATATGGAGTTCGGCGCGGCGGTAACCGAGGCCGGTCAGGAAGGGAATATGACCAAATACGGGTACACCCGCAATCCCGATGCTCCGAATAATGAGTGTTTCTGGAAAGATGTCAGTGCGCTGATGCTGGGACTTGACAGCCCGAACGGCGGTAATGTCTATGTAGTGGGCACATCAGTTGATATCACCTGGACTACCAATGCGGATACAAAAATATCTCTCTTCCTGCTCAAGGGAACCAGTGTGCTCGATCCTATAGTAGAAAATACCGAGAATGACGGTCTGTACACCTGGACAATACCGGAAGATACCGACGAAGGTTCGGATTACAAGATTCGGGCGGAAACCGACACCCTGGTTGATGAGAGTGACGCGGCCTTTACTATTAAGAAAAAACCGGCTATCGTATGTAAGACGGATCTGATAGCTGCTGCACTGGATACCACGGGTACCTCTCTTGATAAGGAGCTGAAAATCAAGAATGACGGTGAGGGGACGCTTGCCTATAAGGCGGCAGTCGGCGGTGCCGGTGGCATTATGATTAATGAAATTTATATCGGCTATTCCGAACCTGACGACGGTTTCGAGCTGTGGAACCGGGGGCCGGACCAGGATATGACCGGGTGGAAACTGAAATGGAACGATGATGCCCAGAGCTCGGGTGAATACGAATTTGAGAGCGGGTATGTTTTCAAGTCCAATGAAATCATTGTCTGCAACGACGTATCGGGAAGTGATTTTTATGTAGGCGATCTCAAATGGGAGGAGAGCACCGAGCTTTCAATCGCCCTTACCGACGCATCGGGCAACGGTGTTGATTTTGTCAGGACCGCGGGCAATAACGACCAGCCCCCGAGTGGCACCACATGGAACGGTGACGGAGTTGCCAACGGAGAGGCCTATGTGTATCGGACACAGAACGAAGATACCGATTCAAAAGAGGGCTGGAGTGTCGGCACCTCCGGTACTATCGGGGCATTAAATCCCGGCCAGACAATCAGCAGACGGGCCGACCACTGGCTTGTTGTTGCTCCGGAGGAGGGTACCGTAGCACCCAAACAGGAAACCGCGGTCACGTTAACCTTTAATTCAGAAGGTCTCGAAATCGGCGATTATTATGATACGGTATTTGTGACGCATGATGATCCCGACAAGGATTCACCCATTGCCGTACCGTGTAAACTTACCATTGCGGAGGGTACCGGAATCACGCTTATGATCGGCAACACAATAACCACCTTCGGAATAAGCTGCCGCGGCAGCAGAATCGCCTATCAGGTACCTATAAGCGCAGACGGCAAACCGGTCACCCTGAAACTCTACAATCTCAAGGGTGAGCTGGTACACATCCTGGCCCAGGGTAACCATCGCACCGGCACCTACCTGGTATCGCTTACTACCCGCAACAACAAAGTACCGGCAGCGGGGAATTATATCTGCCACATGGAAGCCAAGGGATTTACAAAGGCGATAAACGTGCTGGTTAAATAACTGTTTCGTACCTGTCGATTATTAAAGGTTCCCGGGATGTTTGACGGGAATCTTTTTTTATGGGTGCACCGGTGGTACTCTAAAGACCAATATTTTACGGTTTTTGAGGTTATCGGTTTCTTTGAGGTTGTTTCAATAATCGGTAATCTCTATCTTTCCATCCCGAATAACAATGGAGGTGAACTGTACAACGGTGGTATCGGCCGTATATCACCGGTATTAGATAATAGATTTACAATACTCCCGCCCCGTAGTCCCCATAAAATGAACGTCACGTAACTCTGGAACCTAACCTCCCGTATGGGTATGGGGTACCTCTCAGCTCTGCTGCACTAGACTAACCAGCCTTTATTCATATTTTTACTTATAGTTACAACAGCTATTCCTCTCCCCCCTTCATTCTCCCTGCAAGCTCATACATAACACGCGCAAGTACTTCCTGCTCTATCTGTTTAATTCTTTCCTCAAGCACCGTGTTTAAATGCTTCCGGAGCAAATCTTCAACGTTATCCATTATATCGGGGGGAATTGTGTCCGAAGTTTTTTCTGCAGAGGCCGCTGTTTTCTCCGGCCAGTCCCAGGATTTTACCTCCTTAATAAAATCGTCTAATTCGGATTTTACCGCCTGCGGTTCCGGCGGGATAATATCCATTACCCGCGTCTCCTCCAGGCTCGAGGATATTTCGGGTTTCGCCTCTTGCTGTTCTTCGGCATCCGGCATTTCCTGCGGTTGATCGATCTTTGCACCGTATTCCGAAACGCGTTCCTTTGGCTCAGGAGCAGCTGCACTTTTTTCATCGGGTACCGTTATCTCATCAGCTTCGTCCCGGGGCTTTATATCCCTGATAAAATCGGTTACCTCAGGTTTTAACGCCTGTGTTTCCTGCGGGACATTATCATCAAATTCAGGAATAATCTTTTTGGCCGGAGGTATTACGGATTTCTTTTCCTTCTTTTTTTCAACGGCGGAAAACTCTTCCGGCCGCAACACTGCTTCACCCGGTTGCGCTGCACTTTCGACAGGCCCTGGACTGACAGATCTTTTTTCTTCCGGCGGTGTGCGTGCTCCGGTACTACCGGGAACAAACTGCTGTCCCTTTTGCGGTAAATCTGGCTGAGCGGTTCTCACATCATCACCTGCAGGCCCGTTTTCGGGCGGTTTATCAAAGGATGTATCCACCGGTTCATCCCCTTCAATGCGGCGTATTAACGCCTCATGTTTCATCCTGACAACCGCCTTGACAATAATCGATAGAATAATAAACACAACAATGAGAGAGGCAAACACGATGATACGTTTGACGGTAAAGAAGGGGCTTCTCTTTTTTTCTTCAGGAGGTTTGGCGGCCGCAGCCGGGGGAGGTGCCGGTTTTTTCCCGTGTGCGCTAACCTGTAAATCCTCAATACCTTTTAACACAAGCGGTACTGCAGTTGAATCGTAGGAACTCTTCCAGGCATGAGAATAGATCGGCTTTCCTTCAAGGATGACCCTGAACGGCGTGCTGATTTTCTTTGCGACAGTATCAAAACTGCGTCTCAAATCGATTTTTGTGACAATGGCGCCGCCGCTGCGATCTCCTCTTGAGCGTTTTATTCGAATGGGCTCGCACCAGAACAATTTGTAGTTGCCTTTCCGTGTTTTGAGCTTGCTGTAGTATGGTTTCAGCTTTTTAATATTTGCATACCACTTCTGCCGTGAAAGATTCCGGTGCGGTCTTCCGGGTTTTCCGTTACGAACGACCTCATTGACAACCACCCCTTTTGAATTGACCCAGATAAGGAGTTCAATACCGGGAAAATCATTGAGTGTTTTCTCCAGCGGCTTTTGTGCCTTCGTGGCACTGTGCCTGCCGACCTCCTGACAAAGAGCAGTAAGCGCTGCATTACAATTTGAGAAATATGATTCGATGTCTGAAGCTACTTTTCTGGAATCCGCAGAAATATATGCAGCGAAAAACAGGGAAAGCAGAATCAACCGGTACATCCAATACTGTCCGCAAACTACCTGCGAAAATGAATTCTTTTTACCCATAATACGCCCTCTTCCGTTATTATTTGTGCATTGTCCGGGGAATGTACCCGACTGTACCGTCAGGATAACGATTAAAATCCTGTCTTACTATTATACAATCATTAAGCGTTATTGTGCAGGATTAAAGAGTGTTTATTCATTAAAGTATACAATAAATTGCGCAACAGGCAGTAAAATTTAAAAAAATCTAATACGCAATAATGAATGATCATTATCGATATAAACCACAGATACGAAGCCAGCCGGTATAATTATCTCCGGTTCGGGACTTGTGCCACATGTATTTTCCAATACATAAAAACATGATATTTTTTACTATGGATACATTCCTGACTTTCTGCCACACCCATTACCCACAGGAGGTTGCTGTATGGCTGTTTTCTCGGCAAATAAGACGGAGCTTCTCTTTGACGGTGAAAAAATTCATGGCCTGTCACATTTTTCCTACGAAGTTTTCAAAGATACCCGTGATGTCTCCGGCATCGGTATTGGTGAACGAATCGGTGTTGCCCGGGGTGGGTTGAAAATTCAGGGTCTGATTGGTGTCAATTCCAACAGTGAGTTGCTGAACAAGCACCTGGACAACAATACTCACTTTCAGATTATTATGTCAGTCCAGCAGGATACGTATCCTGAGGGGCTGGGGGTGAAACAATTCACCTTTGACGGCTGCCATATTGAAAAAAGAGAGTTTACCCTTGAAGCACACGGTGTTGGCCATACGGTGTATACGTTCAACGCGGATCGTGTCAGAGAGGCTTAGGCCGGCGCCCATTTCTCTACAGTCAATTCCAGCTCTTCAATAAGAATTCGTTGCTCAATTACAACAGTATCATAGCAGCAGCGTATTCGGGAAGGCCATGCATTCAGTAAACGGAATCGTGCGAAAACGGTACCTTTCCTGCTCAGTATTCTCACAATACCGTTGCGTTTATCGGCAACTCCCGCTTCTATCCTTTTTCTCCAGTCCCATATCTGTTTCACCGGTGCATGTCCATTCTGCAGGATAATGTTTTTATACTCCACCGTACCCGGATTCTTTGGCGTACTCTCTGTGCCGATTTCCGCCTTATAAAGAACTGCCGATTGCGATTCAAAGCCTTGTACAGATTCAAAGTACACAACAGCAGTATTTTCAAAGGTAACTTCTACAGGAAACGAAACCGGTATTGAGGATTTGACAAGAAAGGTACAGATAATATTGTGCAGCGAAATGAGACCGACCCCCTTGACTTTCTCTATCTGCTTAAGAGTGGTGAATTTCTTCCCGGGTCTTTTGTTACGACCTTTAATAATGTTTTCTGCAGTTGCCGGCAGTATCCCATGAGGTACTGATTTACCCATAAGAGGATCATCGAGTATCGTTGAACATATAATTTGTGGATCGGAAACGGTATTGAAAAAATCTAAAATTCGATTTTTAAGCTCAGGATCTTTTTTCGCAGCCATAGTATTCTCCTTACATAAGGGGTATCAGCAGACTAAAAATAATACATCAGAGGAATGAAGTGAAAATAACCTGATTTATCAATGGGATAGGGAGGTATGGCTAAGGTATCTGAATCGATAGAAGAGACATTGACGTATATGCGATATATCCCCGTGAGCATTGGCGTTGTATACGGGAGACCATGACCACAACCGGACCATATACCGTGTATTCATCGACTGAGAGCTTGCCGGTCTTTGCGTCTGTCCTTGTTGCTGCTACCGAGAGCTTCTGGCTGGTAATAAGGGTTTTTATCGAGTACATGGCCTCTGCCATGCCCTCTTCCTCTTCTATGGTCAGCACTTTGTTCTTCAGAGCATTTTCCTATTTGTAAAACAGGGATTTGCCGGTCAGCCGGGTGTACTGTATTACCGACTCCGGAGGAATGAACCTGCATACCGCATCCTGCAGCCGTGTCTTGCCTGCACCGCTGCGGGAGAGGATAAATATTGCCAGGGGATCGCACAGCAGTCGGGATACTCCGGCGATATACCCGAGTACCTTGTTGATTTTCTCACCGATAAAACCGATTACTTCAAAATCGTTTACTATGCGTTTGAGAAGATTTTTACTCCGCAACACTTCCAGCGCCTCTTTCTTCTCTTCCGCACTCATCTGAGGGACAGCCTCCTGTGTGCCCCGCTCACGCATGGCAATTCGCCCTTTCTCAAGTACTTTAATCAACTCCGTCAGTTCGAAGTCTGGTAGCGGAAAGCTGAACAGCCTTTCTTGTCTTTTTAAAAAACCTGTCAAGTGTTTTTTTATGCATCCATATTACAACGTTTCGTTGTATTGTGCAAGCGGCATGTTATATTTTTTATACATGGTTAAAATGAGTGAACGTATAAAAAAAATCAGAAGGCAAAAAGGCTTTTCACAAACCGAACTCGGTGAGCGCATCGGTGTTTCTCAGCAGGTTATTACCAACTATGAACGTGGTATCCGGGAGCCTAATATAGAAACGCTTCTGAAGATTGCCGGTGCGCTGGATGTATCCCTTGAGACTCTCATCGGTGAGAAGCCGATTAAGCCTGATGACCAGACCAGCCGGGCATTACAGAAATGTTTTGATCAGATTAAAAAACTACCGGTAGAAAAACAGAAGGCATTTATCACATTTGTCGATGCCTTATCAGCATAAAAAAGGATTCACCTATGACCACAGAAACACTTACCGCAGTGATACATAAAGAAGGCAACCTCTACGTGGCACAATGTCCGGAAATCGGCACTGTCAGCCAGGGAAAAACTTTTGAAGAAGCAGTTGCCAATCTTAAAGAGGCTACAGAGCTCTATCTGTAAGAGTTTCCCATACAAAAGGTCGAACGATCATTCATGACTACGTTTGAGGCCATGTATGGGTAAACTTAAACGTGTATCAGGGAAAAAAATAGTTAAAACACTTCAGAAAATGCGATTCGAACAGGTACGGCAGAGAGGCAGTCATGTTGTCATGAAAAAATTTACTGTTGACGGTGCAGTGGGGTGTGTTGTGCCAATGCATAAGGAAGTTGCTGTCGGGACACTGAGCGGTATTCTTAAACAAGCCCAAGTTACACCTGACGAGTTTATGGAACATCTTTAATGATTCTGTTGATTTAACCGGTTTTTGAAACCACAGAAAAAATTGCTATTTGTCAAACTTGCATCTCAAATGGTGCTTTTTTCTCCATTTTTGCCGCATTTCTCCGGCGACGATTTCAAAATATGTCCGTGAATATGAAAAGGAACATGATGTAATGGTTCCCCGAAGAGGAAATATTCATGACATGGGAAGAACCTTGACTCATA
>CAZIYW010000065.1:0-17589 GCA_964543525.1 uncultured Fibrobacterota bacterium
GCAGATGGCTAAATTTTTTTGAAACAACAGGGGTATTTAAGGGCATACCCCCTAATACCAAAAATTGAATCTAAAAATCAGACTACGCTTTTCGCCTTGAATCCCTCTAACAGAAGAAGGGATAAGGTTAATATTACAGACAACTGTAAAATCACTAACCTCACTACTACTGTCATTAATATTAACTACGATTACAGCACCATTCCCCTCTTTACTCTCAATTTCGAACTCATCTCCTCTGAGTTTAACACCACTATCAACAATCTCAAATTCTGATTGAGTTCCGTTTATGCCGTTAAAAAAGTGATCATTTATTTCAATTCTTTTTCTATTATTACCAATAAAAATTTCTGCTAACTTTAAATTTTTCAAAGTATCAATAATTTCACCAGAACTATCTAATTCGAAAATCCTGATAAAATCCTCAGCGACACCATCCACTAGTGCTCCCTGGATATCAGTATTATAATTCTTTTCGTACGATGGATCTGCCCCTAAATAAAAGGCTGTGTCAATTTTAATATTACTAGTTGGTGAGGCAATGGGCAATCGAACAGGGGTTATATCAATGTAATATTGTTTTTCATCAGTTGGTGGCAGGAGTGCACCGACCCACACTCCTCTATCATAAAATTGATCCACGATATCATTGGTTGGTTTGACTATGATTCGTCTATTTGATTCACCGCTTATAAAAGTTTCTGGAAGAACACTATTGCTATCAGATGGATTAAAACTGCATAATTCAACATTAGCTGATATTCGGAATTGAATTCCAACACCGCACTTTTCACCTGGTAAATAGTCGGGTTTATCAACCTCGCAATCCAACCGGGTTAGTCCCATATAAAACACTATATTCTTTCTTCCCTGCACATCTTGTTTATATTCAAAAGTCACCCCTCTAAAATCAACCAGAACAGGATCAATAATAGTCCCTTTATTCACATCCAGTATCCTGTTATGAATTGAATCAAGTCTTATAAATCCCTTTTCGGCAGAGCCGATACTCGACCAGTTTCGAACAATATTGTCCATAAACTGCATATACGAACTGAAAATCCCGTTTGCTATCTCCTGTTCTTTCTCCTGCGGCGAGTTATGGGCAAGAGAGAGGTCGAGCATTGCTGCTATAAACAATTTTGCGGGTAGTGTATCTGCTGCATTGTATGTCTCAAGGGCCCCGGGATAAATAGGGTCTTCCTTGTCGTTGGCTATTTTTATCAGGTTGTGAATAGTTGTGTGTATATCGATAAAACCGGGATCATTGATTACGGCAACCTGATTTGTGGTTGTGTCATACACAAGATTGTCGCTGGAGATAATCCGTGCTTTAATAGAGTCGGTGCTTGCATAATTTTTAATGATATGATAAATAGTAAACTGGTAAAATCCATTATCTACTTTTTTCAGTATTATGAAATCCTGGTTGGGACCGTGATTTTCCAAAGCGTCTTTAACATGTACTCACTGAGATACATTCACCTTATTCAGAAAATTTACAACGCGATTTCAGGTAGTTTTTTAATGCGCATTTCTCAATTCCCAGCCCCGAAAACTCCTTAAATTATCTATATTTATATATACAAACCCACGTTAAAAGTGAAAGGTGAAAAGTGAAAGGTTCTATTCAATTCCTTACACCTTGAACCTTACATATTGAACCAGAATGTCCCGGAGATTATTATGAAAGTAACGAATACCTTTTTGTTAATTTGCAGCATTACGATGTTTTTGTATTCCGACACCATCCCCCTGAAAGGCACTGTCCTCGACGCGTCCAACAACCCCATAAAAGGCGCAACTGTTGGTTTAAAAGTAAGAGGCGACATGCGTGTCACCGACGCTACGGGAGCATTCGATTTTTCACAGCAGGTAGCAATAAAAAATAACAGTGTTGCATTAAATCCTGCTGTCCCGGCATATATCAAAAACCGCAGGCTCTATTTTGAGGTAGCCGATAACAACACTCCGGTAATGGCTGAGATATTCAATCTCACCGGTAGAAAGATTGCTACTCTTATAAACAGAACATACACCACCGGCACCCATTCGGTCTCTCTTTCAGACCAGAACCTCACCGCCTCCCAGATGTACATCCTCCGTATATCCATTGCAAACAACACCACTAATCTGAAGTTTCTCTCCCTGTCTCCCACTCTCCCTACAATTAATCAAAATTCAACATTTTCTCCCTCTCCCACTGGGAGAGGGTGGGGTGAGGGTCTCACTACTTCGATATTCGATATTCGTCATTCGTCATTCGATATTCGCTCAATCCCAGATACTCTCATAACCACCAGATACGGCTACACAGCAGACATCCGCCCCATAACCGACTTTACCACTCCGGTAACTATAACACTCACCGCAGACAACTCAGACACCATAGTACCGCCCGGAATGAAACTTATACCCGGCGGAACATTTATTATGGGATCGCAGATTGGGGATCCTGATGAAACACCTGAGCATCCAGTTACACTTTCTCCATTTTTTATAGACTCCGTGGAGGTAACTCAAGCTGATTTTAGAAGCTTATTGGCGGTTGAACCTTGGCTGGATTATTCCGGTCTGTCACCAGGAGGTATTGATAATGATATTCCTGTATGGTATACAACCTGGTATGACGCTGTTATCTATTGCAATGCCCGAAGTAAAAAGAACGGACTTGATACAGTCTACTCGTATGAATCAATAAAGGGAATACCCGGCAATGGATGTACTCTCACTGTAGTGACTACAAATTGGGAAGCCAAAGGATACCGGTTGCCTACTGAAGCTGAGTGGGAATACGCTGCAAGAGCTGGAACTACAACAAAGTATTACTGGGGTGATGAAAATGACGCTACAACTATTGATAAATATATCTGGTATATATTGAACTCAAATGAAATTTCACAACCAATTGGAATGAAATTACCTAATACTTATGGATTGTATGATATGATAGGTAACATTTATGAATTATGTAACGACTGGTATGCTGCAAGTTATTATTCTGATTCCCTTACTTTTACAAATCCCAAAGGGCCTCCTTATGGAGAGCAGAGAGCAATAAGAGGAGGGTATTGGCTCTCACCTGAACCTACTAGAAGTTCAGATAGAAATGCTGCACGTCCTGCGCATAGAGATGAATATGCGAATTTTTTGGGGATTAGATGTGCTATGAGTTTTTTATAAAATAGATTTTTTTAGATTTATCTATTTCTATTACTTGTATTATATCTTTTAAATTTCATTATTAAATGCCCCTTTCTACTATATTTCTCGTATCTTTGCATCTCATCCCATAACCAGTCTTCCTCATTTGACCATATTTGAATTTCTTGAACTCTATGATTTAGTATGTCTTTCTTTATTACTTTTTCCATATCTTTCTCATAGTTAAAGATAGTATAAAGCTTTAAGGAATCAATCCGTTCGGTCAATCTATAATAGTCTGATACCACAACATATTCTTTATCTTTCTGTTTCCTTAATACCAGCAGATCACCACAAGGTTTTGCCATTGCATAAAAATCTGACTTAGATAAATATGAAATATGTGTTGTAAAATCTAAATAAGACTCATACATAGAACCTATGCACTGAATGAGTTCAGGAGAAATTTCTTTATCCAGTAACCACAGGTGGAATTCTTTACCTCTTATTAAAATTTTGGTGAAATTAAGACTATCTTTTACTGTATTTCCTGTAGAATCTATTTCCGTGGTTTTTATAATAATGCTTTTTCCTGTGCTGTCTTTGTTGATTTGTGTAATAGTAAACCTTATATAAGACTTAACCATTTTGTATGTCGGTACACCTGCGATAATACTTAAATGGGGGACTTGATGCACTTCATAATCTTTGTAACTACCCAATACATATACCGAATCAACATTTCCCCTTGAAAAAGATCTACCTAATAAACAAAAAAGTAACATTATACTAATTTTTATTTTCATCTGTATAACCTTTTATTCATCTGTGATACTTCTTAGATTTTCATAATTTAAAGAATTTCCCCAGTACTCATTTATCCTTTCCTGTTTTTGGGGAATCCATACAGCATCTGGCCTGTACAAAACATCTGAAATCCAGTCATCTTCATTTGACTTAGATGCAACTCCATCTTCATAATTAACACAATAATAATAGGACAAAGATTTTGAACGTGGAGTAGAATTATCCCAATAATTCCAATAAGATACTTCACTATACACATCAACGTAATAAGGATCATCAAAACCATCTCTTTCTGAATATTCCATTTTCTTAATCTCATATATCGGATAATTCCATACGATATCCGGTGATATACCTGTATTGCTTATATCACACCCTAGCATTTCATTATTGCCAATGATTTGTTTTTCAAGATTAGAATGCCATTCATGCGGTTTTATATCTGGTCCTTTAACAGTTCCTTCAAAGCCATGATACAAAGCTACCAAAAGTCCTTTTTTATCATCTTGTGTAAAA
The DNA here is from genome assembly GCA_964543525.1 of uncultured Fibrobacterota bacterium. Taxonomy (GTDB): domain Bacteria; phylum Fibrobacterota; class Chitinivibrionia; order Chitinivibrionales; family JANQEN01; genus CBDVBE01. The sequence goes on from CAZIYW010000065.1 coordinate 4,468, forward strand.
TCAACCATATTGATTGTTTTTATTGTAGCACTTGGTTCATTTTCACATATCAATACTGCTGTCGCGTTGTTACAATGCCCCCACCAAGAAACATCTAAACCAGCATTAATGAAATTATCACCTGTTTCATCGAAATGTACTAAATTGTTTGATGCTCGCAAACCATAACCTTCTACACAATCAAACCCATAAAAAGGATCATGAGAACCATTACCATTAAAATCATATCCAAGTGTTCTTTCTGCATCTTGTTCAATGATAGCATTCTTGGCGCAATAATGACCATATTTATAAATATTTATAAATTCCTTACTTCGCGAGTCACTTGAAAATGCAACATCATATTTATATAAAGGCCCATTAACGTCATATAGATTAGGATCCTGTTCGTCAGGTATTGGGTAGAAGCTTAAATTCCACGGCTCTTTTGTAACTTTTTTTGACTGAGTAAAAGAATTAATTATTTGACATTTTTTATTTTCATCTTTTCTCTTCAATTTATAATAATACCAACCATAGTCATCCTTTGGTACTAAATACTTAATTTCCTTACCAACATAGCGGCAATAAGGGAATTCATCATTATAAATTTTTAATGCGTTATCCCACGTCAAATCTTCTCCATTAGAATAAAAAAGAGAGGCATCATCTTCTGCTCCTGTTATATCTAGTTTTCCTCCGTATTTAGTAGGTATATATACTTTACCGATTGAATAATTTGACATATTATATGCTTTTCCCAGTGGTAATTTGGTAATTTTTATTGTTGTAACATTCACAATTTCAAAAATGATTTCCGAATTGTTTTTATTCTCTGGTAAATACCACACTTCAAAAGAACCGATACCTGACTGAGAAGAATAGATATAAAAATAATCATACCCTGCTGTTAAAACACTATCCTGAAAGTCTTGCCAATTATTATAATCGCGATAACCATCTTTTATTTCTTTTTCTGTTTTGGGCCATAAAAGGTTTGACTCAATCATATTTTCACTTCTATATATCTTTACTTTATTTTTCCAACGAATCCTTATTTTTCCTTTATTTCTTTTATCAAGAGGCAACCAGTATTCATCCCTTTTTTCAATTTCTACAGGCACTGCATTTATTCCATCACAGTAAATATATTTAAATCCATCTTTGTCTATTTCTTTAATTCCTAATGATATTCCAATTAACTTTTTCGGAAATATCCTTTGAAAAATCCATTCAACCGGACCTGTTTGTCTGGTTTTAATTTCTGATTTCTCTATCAGATAAATACTTGCTTCTTGAAACCTTCCTGTATCAATAACAAAAACCCTATTGCCTTGCTGATATATAACCAAATTATTAATATCATCTATATCACCTTTTACAGAATAACTTATAGTACTACCTGGTATTTTATAATCACCATTATATTTAAGCACTCGCTTGTTTCCTATTGTTAGAACATTGTTATTTTCTAAATTTTCTATAATTTTCTCTGTTCCATTTTTTTCTATTGCTAATATATTAAAAATGCTTTTCTCAACCCCTCCAACAATTTTTCCTTTAACATCTGTATTATACCCCATCTCATTTGCACAATTAAAAGCAGTATCGATTATAACCGGAAAAGAATTCCCTGTATACAACACCGGCAACCTGACCGGTTTTATGTCAATATAATACTGTTGTTCCCCCTGTGTTATATCACTTCCTTTTGCCCAGAATCCGCCAGTCTCGAACTTATCGAGTGTATCTTCATTATCGCCTCTTAGTACATAACGTCTTTCTGACGGCCCTGTGAGGAAAGGCTCATCAAAGAAATTGGTGCTTTCAGGCGGGTTGGCTATAAACATATCGATATTATCGGATATTCTGAACATGACACCTGCGCCGGACTTTTCGCCTGTGTTATACACCGGTTTTTCAATATATGACTCCAGTCTGGTATAGCCTTCATAAAACACCCAGTTATTGCGTTCTTTCACAGGTTGCCCATATTCAGCGGTAACACCTCGGAAATCAACCAGAACAGGATCAATAATAGTCCCTTTATTCACATCCAGTACCTTGTTGTGAATGGCTTCAAGCCTGTCAAAGCCTTTATCTATCGCGCCGACAACAGACCAGTTTCGAACAATATTGTCCATAAACTGCATATACGAACTGAAAATCCCGTTTGCTATCTCCTGTTCTTTCTCCTGCGGCGAGTTATGGGCAAGAGAGAGGTCGAGCATTGCTGCTATAAACAATTTTGCGGGTAGTGTATCTGCTGCATTGTATGTCTCAAGGGCCCCGGGATAAATAGGGTCTTCCTTGTCGTTGGCTATTTTTATCAGGTTGTGAATAGTTGTGTGTATATCGATAAAACCGGGATCATTGATTACGGCAACCTGATTTGTGGTTGTGTCATACACAAGATTGTCGCTGGAGATAATCCGTGCTTTAATAGAGTCGGTGCTTGCATAATTTTTAATGATATGATAAATAGTAAACTGGTAAAATCCATTATCTACTTTTTTCAGTATTATGAAATCCTGGTTGGGACCGTGATTTTCCAAAGCGTCTTTAATGTTGTTATATGCTGTATAACCTGCGAGATCGGTTATCTCTACAACAGGAAAGGTGTTGTGCAGAAGTTGAAATGAATATTTTTCCGAGCCTCTGGGTTTAAAGGAGAAGGTCATGTCAGTGACAACATTGTTACTGTACGTATCAATGCGCCGTGATTTATAGTATATCCGCTCTCCCCGGTCTCCCTGGTTCGTGGAAACGGTCAGCGGTACGCCGTCACCGTCGGTCCACACTTTCCACCCGGAGAATATGCGCCGGTCGCCCTCTTTTACCGAATGGGCTACAGCCACAAAGTACCGTTCATAGGTTGAATCAGCCACATCAACATGCAGTTCATTGGTTTTGTCATAATAATACACCACCGGCCCTTCACCGCTCGTGTTTCCCACTTCCATTGCTTTTGTAAAAGATGCGGTCAGACTGCTCACCAGCACAGCATGGCATTGGGGCTCATCACCCACGGGCAGGCTGCTAGTGGTAATGTCAATATGGCCGGTTGATGATAAATCCACACCCATAATATTCGGCGTCGCAGGACGCTGTATTCCCTGCGCCAATACAGACCAGGTGAATAATACACTGCTTAACAGAACAATTACTGCTTTACTATGTTTCCTTTTTGTTTGCTGTAACATTGATTACTCCAGAAAAAGCTGAAAAAACGTCCGAATCAGGATACCCAGGATTAAAGGATGAACAGGATAGAAATTTAAAGACACACCTTAAATCCGGTTTTTAAATCTTTAAAAGAACCTGTGTAACAGTTTAAATCAATATTTTTTTATAGAATCAATAAGGTTAAAAGTATAAACAAGATATCAATTTTTACGAAATAACCTTTTAAACTCCAGTTTCATGCCTCCAAAATTTATCAGCAGACCAATTGGAAGATTGTATGCGGTCAGGTAGTTTAATCCCTGCGCAAGATGACTATCTTCCAATTTTACCACTGCTTTTATTTCAACCATAACCTTTTGCTCAACAAGAAAATCAACCCTTCGTGAACCAATCTCGTGGATTTTATAAAAAATGGGAACCTCCTGTTCACGCACAAAAGCAATCTCATTCTCCTCCAGCTCAATAGCCAATGCCCTCTGGTAAATAACCTCCTGGAACCCATTCCCCAGAACATTATGCACCTCCATGGCACACCCAATTATGCTATGCGTCAAAGCATCATCTATAGCCATAAACCCACATTCCCTTCAATCTCATCTCTTTAATCTTTTCCTATTATCTTTATTTTTCTCTTTTCTTTATTCTTTTCTTTATTCTTTTCTTTATCCTTTTCTTTACTCTTTTCTTTACCCTTTCTTTATTCCTTTCTTTATTCCTTTCTTTATCCTGGGTATCCTTCAATCCTGCCCATCCTGATTCAGACAATCTTTTAATTCGTCTCAATCACATCATTCCCCTCATCCACCTCAAAGTACCGGTTCCTCACATTCGCCTCAAACCTGAACTTCTTATTCGCCCAGTCCTGCACCACCACTCTGACAGTCACATCTTCATACATGCCTGACAACAGCCTCTTTGTAGTGGCACTCTGGCTGATCTGGGTAATGACAGTATCATGCTCAACAGTGAATATTGTCACATCAACACCACGGTCAAGCACTCCTGCTCCTGCATTGGCTATGCGCACTGCGAGCTCCAGGGTATCGCTGCTGCTCGAGTCGGTGTTTACATAGGAGACCCGCGCGAATGACGCGCTGATATCGTAGCAGTTCGGATCACCGGCAACAACATGGGCGAGCACGCCCACTGTCTGGGCGTCCTGCCGGCCGGGCCACTGCGCGAAGGGATAGACATAGAGCAGGGTCGTGTCAGTGCCGGAATATACTGCCACGCATGAGTCAATGATCGCGATTGAATCCGCTTTGTTGTCCCGGTTGAAATCACAGGAGTATAACGGCAGCGGGAGCGTATCATTGCGCGCGTCCCAGAGCAGCCCGCCTCTGTTGTCATACATGACAGAGCCCGCAATAATCTCAGGTTTTTTGTTTCCGGTAATATCCGCTATCAGGATATCCATATTGTCCAGACCGTCTATATAGAACGGGGCGAATATGGTATCAAAGGTCTCGGAATTCATTGCATGAAGCTGGAATGCCTGTGTGTACACCAGACACAGGGCGTCGTCTTCGGTAATAACAGAATCGCCGTCAGTGTCGGTAAGCCGACATACTATGACCGTATCAGCGTCGGCAGGTACTGTATCGACCAGTGAAGAGTCGCTGGTCCAGTCCCAGTCCGAAATCCAGGAGAACGGTACATAATCGTCGCATGCTGTGCCTGTGGTGATCACATTGTTGTTCTCAAAGAACTCATCAACCCACAGATTGGCGTCAACAAAGCCGCAGATGACCCGTTCCGGGAACGCGAGATTGTTCTTGATCTCAATTTCATACATTTTATACTCATTGGCTTCTATACCGCGGACAATGGCCCTGCCAAGATAGGTGTCGTAATCCTGGTTGTACCGGTAATCGAAATCATTGTCTTCGAACAGGACAACCACGAACTCTTCCTCAATAGCAACCTGCGCCTTGTTGGTAAAGATAATCCGCACCGCGCCTTGTGTGGTGAGATCAACGGCATTGACAAATACCGAGTCCGCGTTGATAAGGACCGGCATGAGGTCCGCGAGCGCAAAGGTGTCGCCGATAACCACCACATTGGAATCCATATACAGGGAAGAATCCTTGACTACGATAATGGTATCTTCAAAGGGCGAGAGTATCTTGAGTGTATCGCCCGGCGCTGCTTTTCCGCCGTGCATATTTATCTTCATCTGATAGGAGCGCGAGCGCAGGTCCCTGTTGAGCGCGTATGAAACGTCGAGGTTGCTTATTGTGTAGCCTGGTGAAACAGCTTCACGTTTCTCGCCGAATCCGCGCACGGCCAGGTTCTTTGCCCGGTACCCGTGAAGCAGTCCCGGATCGAACTGGATAAATACCAGGAAGTTGTACAATCCCTGGGGCTGATGCGGATAACAGCGTATTCCCGGTATCTGTACGGTTGTGGCGGTTTGATACACCCGTTTCCACACGTCATAATCAGGCATATTGGGATCGCTGAACCCGAATGACATGGTTGTCTCATCCCAGTCTTCATATTCCAGGAATGTGGCGCTGTCAATAAAACGCGGGTCCACACCCAGGTACACGGTAACCGGGCCGAGTGTCTGGAACGTGATAGTATCGCAGTGGGAAACAACAAGCTCGGTCTTGATAAGCATGAGACTGTCCAGGGTAATTGGAAGGTCCTGGATAGTCATGTTGTTATCGATAAAGACCGTATCACCGTTCTGCACATGCTCGATAATCTCGTAGTCATGGATTATAGTATCGGTCAGAGGCGGCACATAGATGAACAGGTAATTGAACAGATTGTCCGTTTCACCGCCTGAGCGCACACCGTCAAAGGTATACTTATCGGGCCTGAAAAATTTACGGTAAATCTTATATCTGCCGGGAGCGCTGTTGTGCAGGGTCCTGCCCGTGTATTCCCACCCGCCGGTTTTTGGATCATACTCGGTAAGGAACGTGGGCAGCGAGGTCTGGCTTTCGTCAATGGCGCAGTAGAACCATCCCGGTTTCATGAGATTAAAGGAGATAAGGTTCGCGTCGTCACGGTCATAATCTGACTGTGCGGTCCGGATAAAAAGCCGCTGCCTGAACATGTCGGAAAGCGCCATGCAGTACCAGGCTGTGTCCGCGTACAACTGGACGCCTGAATCGAGGATTGCTTTTTCATAATACCCGGGCAGCAGGTTCTGGATAATGCTGTCGTTGAGGTTCTTCTTGACAATTATAGAATAGGCCGCCTTGTTGCCGGTCCCGCCGGTAAACCGCGGCGCCGGTATCGATATCAAATCTCCGGGGTTCTCAGTACGCTTGAACACGCTGAATATACCGTTGTCACCTTCAACAGTGTACCTGGTGGAGCGCCAGCCGTCGGTGTAAATAAAATCAGGATACTCGGTGTACAGGGTATCCATGATCAGGTGCACGTCACAGCGGCGGTTTACGCTGAAATCAACATGGCTGATACCCGCGGCGTGCTTGAACGCGTTGGCAGGCTTTACCAGCACCCCGTTTTTCAATTCAGGAGGCATTGCCCGTATACCATACTCTCTGTCCGTATACATGAGACTGGCCGAATCCGCAAAGGGCGCAATACGCACGTATGGATGCTGCAGCGAGGTAATTTCAACGTCACCCTTGTTCTGCGGGAAATTGAACAGCACTATATAGGGCAGCCGGTTGACGGTAACACCGCCCTGGCGCGGACCGCCGAAGGTAATAGTACCCGCGGAATTAAAACTCTTTTCATATATCCTGAAATTGTAGAACCGGTTGTCCCGCCTGTTGTGCACCACCGCGGCGAGATTTACATTTTCGGAATAATCGGCAAGAAAATCCGGATCTTTTGAGGATAAATCATCGAGCATTACCACCACCTCGGCAGGGCCGTTTACCGTTACTCTGAACAGCACGCTGTCCTGTGATTCCGCGGCTGTGACCGGCAGCGTCAACCATGTTCTGCCGGTGTACAACTGCGGCATAGTGTGCATGATATAGTTGCCGTTATTGGAGTATACCGGATCCTGCGGCTTTGCCCGGGGTACAGACCGAAAACCCACACCTGAGACATGGGTGATTGCTGCAATGCCTCCGGGCACTGTCAGGAAATCGTTGAGTCTGCGCTGAGACAGGTAATCGAGCATAATACGGTTGCCGCTCATCACCTGGGGTGCAATACGAAGCTCATCAATATGACCGGGGAACATGTCCGCGGCGTCGCCCGCAATCAGGAGCTCACCGAGCGGATCATAGAGGATTCTGCCGTCACCCTGGCCCAGGCCGCCTTCTGCGACCTGCAGGCCGTTGACATAAATCCGGCCATGCTTATCAGAATCGTAACGGCCATAGAAACCGGCAATATTGAGCCACGTACCCGGCTCGACCACACCGCTCATACTGGTGACCGCGTTGTTGTTAATCACAAAGCTGACACTGTAATCGTCGTTAATGCGCAACCCTGCGGCTTCCGTGTTGTCACTGTTGATATAGGCGAAAATCACGGCGCCGTCACTGCCGATAGTTATACCCGTGTCAATTTTCACCCAGGCGCTCAGAGTAACGCCCTTGTCATTGACACTGAGCGGCATGCCGGAAATTGCTATCGGGCTGCTGCCGGAAAGAGTGTATCCTTTGCCCGCAACACCGGTGACCGGATCGACCAGCCCCATAATGTCAATGCCGCGCACATTCGCTGACGCGTCAAACAGCCAGGAGCTGTCTGCGCAGTGCCATACTGCACGATAATCATTCCATACTGACGGCGAAGGCAGAGCATAGCCTGAATCCGCAATCAGGTAGACGACATTGTTGCCGATTCCCGGATCGAGATTGTCCATGGACACCCAGACATCCATGGCAGTACCTGAAGAGTGCACCCGCTCCACTTCATGGGCAAGAGGCAGCATTGTGCTGTTCCTGAAATGGAACCGGTCAGGAAGCAGGGTGTCCAGGCCGGGTACCATGGAGGTGTCTACCCGAAGAAGCAGCGGATAGCGCTCCTCCGGCCTGGTAACCGCGTCCTGAATCCTGGCCGCAGGCACGGTAATCGCATGCCTGTCCTCCGGAATAATCAGGGTGAAATGGTACACGGAAAAACCGTCACGCACCGTAGTATCGGGAAATCCTTTGGCTATACCGTCTACCAGATGGGCGTTTTTGCATGTTGTCCAGTTCTCAAGGTAGAGCGGTCCCCTGCTGTTCGCGTCAAATACTATCTCATCGCCTTCAACTTTGGTGTTCTCATCCTTGAAATAGTAACTGTGCGACAGGTGTGTTTTTATCCATCCGTATGACGGTCCGGGATCGCGGGACTTGATATAAAGAACATCGCCGGGATAGACCGTGAAGGTATCCTTCATCACAGTACCGTGTACATTCACCAGATAGGGATTATTGTCTATTGCTATAAGCTTCTCAGTTATCCTGAAATTATCACTATTTATATCGGATATATATCCCGTTACCCAGTTGGTGAATTTCATAGATACAGGTTTGAACTTCTCATATCCCGCCATTGTCTGAATCGGCCAGGTTGCGGGATCCTTGCCGATTGAGTACTGGATATGATCCAGATGGCTGAGATGCTTAAGACTGTCAGGGCATTCTATGGTGAAGCCGTCTGTTTTGGAGCCGGTGGAGTGGGGGTAGATTGTGTAATTGCGCTTTGGGTAGATATTAAATATTTGATTTTTACCCCAATATTCATTAAAACAATTTGAAATTGGTCCAATGAAAGGTATATTAGTAACTAATTTCCAATATATAGCTCCCTCAAAATTTACTACATTTGTATCGAGGACGACATTTATACCATAATAGCCTATTTTTACAATATTCATCTCAATTGTATCAATTGTGCCGTCTGTTTTATATTTCCATATTTCAACATCATAATGGGTTGTATCAAGATCATGGAGCTCCGTAAAATAGACGGTCATGGTATCGCCAATGCTTGGTTTCTCAGGGTAGTTGCGAATCCATTCCATTATTAATTCAGAATTCGCACTATCCTCAGGATAATCTTCAGGGCACTCTATATATTGTGGAAATCTGACATACATTATTTCAATTTCGTTACTCTTAGTTGATATAGTATCGCCGTTCTTATCAATATCCCAGTTGATTGCACAAACCTGTAAATGCATTTCACCGAGTGAATCTAAATCTGAGATATTCAATGAATTTGTCGGTACTTTCAGCAGAAAATCAGCGCTTGTTTCTTCAAGAGGCCATTTATATACACCACTCACTGAATCAAACATTGGCTCGATGAATATATCCGGAAAATTATATAACTTCGTTGTACCGTATATGTCTTCCCACCGCACTTGTATGATTACATTGGTATCCTTCCATATATCGCTGACACTTAATTTTAAGGTATCAAACCTTCCCCGCAGTATATAATCCGGATACACCCCATGCAGCGTCGGCTCAGGCGGCACAACTTCAAACTGCACCGAATCATATATCGCAGGTAACCAGGTGCTGCCGTCATTCGGATCCGGCAGCGGAACAGCGCGCTGTCCGTTGTTGATAGCGTAGACATAGGCGGTATAGGTGCCGAAAGGCGTTACCGTGCGTATGAGTGAATCGGGATTGGCATTGCACGGATCGAGTCTTGGCCGCCAGTTCCCGGGGAAATTCGGGTCCCTTAGAGAGTCGGGCAGGTGTTCATAGTCTCCGAAACCCTCATAATCCTCGCACTGTGTACAGGTGTTTTTAATGCCGATAGAATCATTGGTGCTGTCCACCATGACCTTGATACAGCCGTTGTCAAACACCTCGGCGCAGGTCTGGTTTTCTGCACTTGGCGCGAAAGAGAGTTCGCGTGTTATAATGCTCGAATCGATATCAAAGTAATAGGAGCCCACACCGATACTCGGCAGGGCAGCCCGGGGCAGGGTATCAGTGCTGAGCCGCGCGAAAATCTCGCCGTAATTGGAGGGATCGTCGCCTGTGGTCTGCAGATTATTGACATTCAACTGCACGGTTACCATGCCGCTGCTGTTCAACGGCACCCGTACCGGCGCGGTTACCGGCGCGCCCGCGGTATCGTAAAAATCTATCATGAAGGTGTTGCGGGCGGTGCCGTTATTCACGCCCAGGGCAACATTATATATCGTATCGCTCAGGGACGGATCGGTCCTGTATGCCACCCGCTCACCGGTGAATTTAACCGTTGAATCGGGATCACGGAAGTCGGTGTATTGTTCCAGCACACTGTATATGGGGGCAATAACCACATCAAAGCTGTCGGCAAAATAGTATGTGGTATCAACGGCGTCACCGCAGAGCCTTGTCAGGGAATCAACATCAAAACCAATGAGATTAATCGTCAGGGTAGTATCATAGACTGTATCTACATAATGAACCAGGACCTTGATCGTGTCGTCTCCACCATTAACTATGGAATCCTTGAGAGAATCATTATGCAGCTCTATCAGTTCAATGTCCTGAATCGTATCAAAATCCATGGTGGCATGCCCCATGGCCTTCCCGCAGTCCGCCACATACAGGGAATCGTGCAGCTCCGGTATGGTAATATTGTGATAAAAGGTTCTGCCGACCTTTGTGGTATGGTAATGGTAAATCGTGGTATCCTTCATGGTCGTGCCGGAAGTGTCGCTCTCGTCAACTATTGATACAATTGACTTCGGCCTGCCCGCGGGATACCAGGTGATTTCATAGCCGTGAACCGACATGTTCTCCTGCTCTCTCCACCGCAGGAATATGGAGCGCGTTTCGTCATCTCCGGTAAAATTCGAGGAAACCTCACTGCCGGTAGCGGTAATGCCCTCAGGCATGGTCATGGGATCCGTGTTGACAACCTGAAATTCCAGCACGGTGGTATCGTTCTTTATCCTCAATAATTGCGGGTCCTCCCGCATTGCCATGGCCTCAAACCCCATGTCGTCGGGAAGGACGACCTTGTTTCCCTCACCGTCCTCAACGACATAATCGATAATCTCCACAGCAGCACGTAATACGTGCCTGCCGGGTACTGCTTTGCCGTATTTCCACTTTAGATTGTTAATTTGCACAGTCTTTAAAGAATCGATAAAATCAACATTGGGATTATCAAATATCGAGGTGTCACCGTCAGTGTATCCTTCAAACTGATCGATAGGTATATCGATAAAATTATGGGGATAATCTTCCATGGTATTTGAATCGGTCGGAATCGTCTCCAATGTTGAATAATAAAGTCGCAGCGCCATCCTCTGCTTCATGATTGTATCAAGCACTTCGCCATGCTCATAATCTTTCCGTATAACCGTCCTTATATACCTCTGGAAACCTTCAACAGTGCCGCTGAATTCAATCTCTCCGCCCGAAGAATCAACCTCGATATTGGATACGGGCGGCATAAGTCCCGCCATGACTATAAACTGGAAATTCGCACTGGAACCGTCATTTAACGTATCCGGCAGGAGAAAATAGATACTGTTATAATCATTATAGTTCACCCAGAGCCGCGAATAAGAGTTGTATACTTCCTGGCCGGGACGGTCGTCCGCATGGGTACCGCCTTTGCCCTCAAGGGGCAGGTAATGGTCGGGATCGGTGTCAAGGTCATCGGTAGAATCAGCGTCTCCAACCAGTAACATTTTTGTCGTGTCCCACACATATCCCCCACTGTCAACAGCCGCGACAATGGAGATCACCTCATCCCCTTCAAGTATTAACCCGGGGTTTACTTTCATGAACCCGTCGACATCGCGTGTAACAACAACCGGCGCCTGTTTCAGCTTGTATTTGCCCATGTTACCGATCTTGAACTTCCTGCCGACAACGCCGAGACCCCATTTCCTGCCGAAAAATCTCAGTCCGGTGGTGAAACCCTTTTTCTCGTTTCTGAATTTACCCATGTTGGTGAATAATTCAATGAACCACCACGTTCTCCGTGGAATCTTGAGCCAGCGTCTTTTTATAAGAGCGCCGCGCCGTAATCCTATTTTTGCACTGGCATCGGCGGTGAAATTCCCGCCGGTCTTGTCTTTCCAGATATCAATGACAAACATGCCCTTGGCCGCAAGCTTCAGTTCCGCCAGTATGCGGAAATGGCCATGGAATGCTGAGCCGTTGTTGTACAATGCAACGCAGGCGTCGGCGTCCACTATACCGCGAAGGCCGGTAAGCTCACCGTTGACTCCGAAATTGAGCCGCATGAGATGTACCCAGAATCCCACCTTCCCGTTCAGCACATTGGGATCCTGGAATTCAAGAAATATAGCGGCCTCTATTTTCAGACCCGGCGGCAGGTTTGGTATTCCGCAGGCAATCGCCCCTTCAGGCATGCCGGAACCGTCATAAAGTGCACCGAAAAAGCCTGATATGTAAAGCGGTGTGGTGCCCAGCGGTATACGCGTGGCCTTGGAAAGCTTGATAGTCAGCTTGGCGTGCCTGATACCGGTGATATTTTCCCAGGGATGAGGCTTTTCCAGCGCCAGATCCACCGAAACCTCATCAAAAGCACCCGTAAGGTTCATGGTGCCTTTACCGCGGAAATACCATGTATCATAGGACTTGGGCCCGTCACCGACCCGCTCCACACCAAGCTCCATAAGCGCCTGGCCCAGAGACATCTCCTCAGTCAACTGGATGCCGCCGATACTGACCCTGATCTTGTTCGGCTGATCATATTCGGGGTGTATGTATGGTTTGTTACCGTCAATATAGAGACTCATACCGGTGGATATTTTTGCCCCGCCGAGACGGTCGGTAAGCTGTATATCGATATCACGGTACCCGATACCGGGATTCCTGGCAAAGAGCCGTTCGAAATCAAAGGTGCCCCAGATCTTCAGGCCAAGAATGTCAATTGGTTTTCTGATCAAAAATGACGGCTTGAATTTCAGTGTATCAGGACTGTTTGGAGGGTTAAACTCCCATTTACCGGAGCTATTTTTCACCCAGTAAGCGTTGTATATTGCAACACCCAGTTTAAACTTTTCTTTTAAATCATCATCAATTGCCTTATATG
>CAZIYW010000065.1:17689-29201 GCA_964543525.1 uncultured Fibrobacterota bacterium
ATTGCAACACCCAGTTTAAACTTTTCTTTTAAATCATCATCAATTGCCTTATATGCGCTGTCATTATGATCAACAATGTCATAGTTTTTAATTGCATCCATGTTCAACCAGGCTTTTCTGAAGCCGAATCTGTTTTTGTCGGCGTCAATATGCGCACCAAATGCAAAACCACCATATTCGCAATCAATCTCTACACCTTCGGTATACCAGGTGAATTCAACATCCGTATCCTGCTCATCATCCGTATCATCGCGTATCGTGAAGATAAGGCCAAGTGCAACCTGCCCTTCCAATGTGCATACATTATTCTCTTTATCACCGAATTTCAAATCAGTGTGCGCGGCCATCCAGAATGTTTTATCATCATTATCTATATCTAAATTTCCCCAGTCATCGTTGCCGCTGTTATACCCGAACGACACCCGGTTGATTGATAATTTAACCGGTCCCTGTTCGATAAGATTCTTATAAATTCCCCAGCTTACACCGAATTGTACCAGCTCCGGCTTGCCCTTTCTTACCCGGAAAGTCAGGGAATCAATGGCTACGTCCAGAGGCATGTTTATGACATCTATTGGATCCCGTGATTTAAGACACACATTCCGCAGGCCGAATTCAGCGGGCTTGAAACTGCTTATCTTGAAGGTAACCTCTGTGCCCTGCGTACCGGGATCGATATATATTTCCGGGTCGCTTTCCGCGCGCCACGGCACAATAGGAATGATCTCCCGCCACACAAAACAGCCTTCAAAACTCCAGTGCCCGTCAAAGTATATCCTGAACTCGGTCTTCTTGTTCTGACAATTCATGTCTATTGGTTTTCCACCGATTTCAAGTCCGTCAAATGCAAAGGAAAAGTAACCGTTGACTCCGGAATGGTTCTCATCGTCAGTTGAATCCGGGTGCGTATACGCAAGGGTCATTTCCACGCCGACCAGAGCAATCTCGCCGATCGAAATCCTTCCTTCCGGCGGGATATACACACCACGGGCAACTAAATTGGTAATCTTTCCCTTTTCTCCACTCGATAGTTCTCGCTTGTAATCCAATGTGTCAATGTGAAACGATGCGCCGCGTATCTGTTTGATGGGAAAATCATCGGTAATCCGTATTGACCAGTTGCGGAATTTCAGCGCCAGAAAATCGTCTTCCTTGCTGTAATCAAAGGCGAATCCCTTGCCGCCGGTATACAGCTCAACATAATCCACGCCCCTTTCCGCGTCCCGCTCCATACGGTTGAGATAGGCCGTATCGGTCACGCTCCTGAGCTTATCTTCGTCGCCAAGGTCTTTGGGGCCAATGCCGATTAACCTCGGCAGATCGAATGCCGAGGCATGCACCTCTTCAACGTCCCAGTCTCCGCCGCCTGACGGATCGAGTGTGTCCCGGGTATAACTGACCTTGCACTCATTCAGGTTGATACGCTCTCCCTTAAGACCGATAACCCTGAACCATTCTCCGAATGTCAACGATGCGTCCGCGCCGAAGGTTAACTTCTGCAGGGTGGATTCCTGTTCATAACCAAGATAGACGGTACTCAGATTAAAACCGGCGACTTTTTCCAGGTTGAAATTGCCGATTTCAGGCCCGCCCAGGCAGGAAACGAGATTGTCGGGCATATCCAGTTTGCCGCTCAGCGCCGTCAGGTTACGGTTCATGTCAAAAGCCGTGTTATAGATTGAAGGGGTTATATCACAGCCGGAGACTTGATCCTTAAGGTTCAACGGCAGTGACGGCAGATGGAACTGTGGATTGAGCAGCCACATACGGATACCGCTGGAAGTATGCACAATATCGAATCCGGTCTCCGTGGGGAATTGGAAAACCTTTGACCCGATACCGCTGAACTGCTTTGGTATTACCACATAATCGGTATTGGTAAATTTCTTGGTACCATACATGGTGTTAATGGTAAAATCGGAGTAAAACCCGATTGAGCAACTGTCAATACCAACCGTGTCTTTAAATACCTGCCCGGCACTCCCTATATTCTTCGAGTATTTCGAAAAGAACCCGCCGTTTATCAAAAAGAGAGGCCCGCCGCTTCCGCGCGATACGGCAAGCTGAAAATCACGGGCAGCCCAGGTTACGGTAATATCACCGTTAATGATAAGCCCCGGTTTCTCCTCAGCACTTGTATTCGTTTCCATATCACCGGCCGTGCGGGTAAAATGGCCTGAAGCATGAAGTTTTTCAATATCATTATGCGCGATAATCAGTGTGTCAACACCGGTGGTTATCGGCGTTCTTTCATTAAACTCCATATTGTTTCCCGCGGGTATATTCAGTAATGCATTTCCGGGAGGTACAACAAGACGATAGTCCACACCGTTGTTTACCGGCTCAAAAAGAAATGTCCCTATAGTATGCAGATTGTATTTATTTGCAGTTTGAAGATGAAGAGTTGTGGGTGGAACGGTGACGCCGGTTAGGCTGAAATGCAAAGCGCCGTTGTTAAAAGATTCATCACCCAGAATCGAAATGCCGGTGAAATCCGGTATTTTTGTATAATCGATTATTGTACCATGTTTATCAATGGTATTTATATCCTGCGGGAATACTTCATGAGGCGCGTAAACATAAAAATTATCCAGCACAACACCTTCCGGAGTAAAAGAATATTCATCCAGTACGATGTTCCATTCACGGTATTGTTGTACCGGTTTATCGGTAAAAACCGCCCTGTTGGTGCTGTCCGTATTTGTCCAGTCAATGCCATATTCGGTACTGTCTGCGGAATACAGTACACACATAGTGTCCTCGAGCTCATCATGGCGGTGGAATTCCTCATCGAGGTATTTCGGACTGATAACCGAAAAGTCAAGATACGGGCCGCACTCCTCACACTTGCCCGCAAGGTTCATTGAATAATGATCCTCGTCACCCGTTGTGTCGCGTCGGAATGTGGTGATACAGCTCTTGATATTAAATCCGGGCTGTGTCGCCGAGTATTGCAGAACATTCAACAGGAAAAAGTTGTCTTTGTTGGCGTAAAAATCCTCGGTAATACCCGAGCTGGTAAACGGTACCGGAATAATAGATGCAAGATCACCGCTGGTGCGTGCGGGATTGCCCAGATCGTCATACACCAGCATACCACGGGCCGCAAGTTTCCATACACCGGGAGCATAAAGGTCAAGGGACAGTGAATCAACGGGAATCTCGACTTTATACCTGCCGTACGGCATGGTAAACACGGCTTTTTTACTGCTGTAATCGTAGAGGTCATCATAATCATACGCACCGAACGAATAATTGGGTAACGTATATACCGTGTCAATGCTCGCATGGTTTCCCGCGGTATCGTGAACCGTGACTATCACAACCCCCTCTATGAGCAGCCGTTCCCCGGCATTTACCGGCGTTCCTTCGTTAAACAGGATTTCACAATCGCCGATAATGGTATTGGAATCAGATTCAAAACCGCGCTCAAAGCGCAGTTTGATATCCTGGGGAAGCGTATAGTACGGATCGAGAATCTCCACAACCGGCGGAACCTCGGAAGTGTCCGCCCGGACACCAAAGTCAAGCCGTGTCCAGTTGCTTTTCTGCTCTTCATCAAGGCTCACCTGCGCTAAAATTGCGTAACAGTCGTCTGCGGACAACTGATCGTCGGGCGGGTGCTCGAAAAGGCCGGGCCCCGTTGTATCAACCGCGGCACTCCAGAGGTTTTCATCACCGCTGCGGGTTATTGTCAACGAGTCAAGTTCCGTGGGCGAGCCCGCATCGTATCGTAAAAGCTTTACCTCTATCTCAAGGGTCGTATCATACTGCTTGTCCGTTGACAAGGTGAATGAAGGATAGATGGAGTGGTAGAACCCGTTTTCAAGGGGCTCATCAGGTGATATGACGACATTGGGTATGGGAAATTCCTGCTCATCCGTAAAGATTGTGCTTTCAACCACGGCGGATACATTGCCCATGCGGTCAACAGCCTGCAAAGTAAATGTATGACTGGTATTTGGTACGAGGTCTTCGGCCTCGACAGTGAGATTAAATCCTTCAGTGCCCCATCTGCTGAGCTGATCAAGTGAGGTAAACGGGGGCGGGCCAGACTCGGTTTTACTCAATGCAACACCGCCGATATTGATACCGTCGTCGCGCATGTATACATCAATGGTATGCTCGCCGGAGTCGAGAATAGAAACCGAAGGTCCTGGAAGCCAGACAAAAGTGCTGTCGTCATTGAAAGCGTCACCGAGGGTGTCGGTAAGCGGTGCACCGTCAACGCCCCAGTAGAAATACCGGTTCGACTGAGTGTTCAAGCCGGAGGGCAGTACCCAGAGCTTGAATTTTTCAGCATCGGAACTGTCCTGACTCGCTTCATCCCCGGTCAGTGTGATTCCCGTTTTAATAAAAGGAACATTGGTAATATCTGAGGTTATTTCCGCGTGGGTGACTGAATCGCCGATATTGGGAAAGAAACCCCCGCCGAGGAGTGTTGTCTCGTCAGTAATATGATCTATCCACTGGTGTCGCGCACCAAGCATTACATAAGGGGGCTTGCGCCAGATCCCGATCTGAGATTCAATGGCTGATTCAAACCCCGGCATGAATGCTATCCACCCGCTGTCCACTGCAAACCTGGTACCGAATCCCAGTGTGTCTACCGTTGAATCCTGACAGAGTGAGCCGGGCCGCCATTTCGCGTATAATTGTCCGGCCAACTGCTCCTTGTCGCCGCCTCCCGGCAGAGTATTGAGATTATTGCATGTAAGAACAATGGTGCGTGCTTTAACCTTATCCTTCACGAAAATCGGATCGGTTACAGGCCGGTACTCTTGCGAGCTGACCAGTGACGTGTCATTCTGATCGGGCCAATAAATACGGTGTTCCTTTGACAATACTTCATAATAGGTAGTATCGTATGTTGTATAAGTACACGAATTATACATTATAATAAAGGGGAAAAAATTTTCCAGATAAATTAATTCATAATTCGTTGCAAATTCACAGGTTCCCTCATCTTCACATAATCCATTACACTCTTCCGTGTCTGCTACCGCTTTCTCCCACTCTATGGTCGTGTCAATAATTCCTACATCTCTGCTGTAATAGATATAGAAAGGAAGATATTTTACGTGACGCTGAAAATGTTCGCTGAGGACTATTTCTTTCTCCTCAAGCATCTGTCGGGTAATACGCAACTCGACAATGTCGTTATTCTCGAACGGTACATTAAAAGGAAAAGTGGCAGACACACCGGGGAACATAAATCTTACATATTTAATACGCACATTATCCGCCGCATAGTTGTCACGTGGTTTCAGAGTGATAATCAGATCGCCGGTAGAGTCTTCCTGGTGAATGGTTCTGCTGCCTGCAAAAAACTCATCCATGGTAAGAATGCTGTCATACACCACAGTATCACTGATATTGTTATAGCGATCCTTCAGACATACACGCAACTGATACCAGGTGTCGGGTATCAGTGAAAAGCCGTCCGCTATTTTTGAACGGTTGGCATATCCGAAGGGAAGAATATTGTCCCGCATTGCCTGTGTGGGAGGGTTTTTATCGTAATCATCTTCATGAATGAGTGCAATCGCGGAGATTGCGACATCGGCCGACGGGGCAAATATATTCATTTGCACAAGCCCCTCATCAAGCTCGGGCCGATAATATTGGTGACCAAACAATCTCACCTTCACCTTTTTCCATCCCGGCTCTTCACCTTGTTCAATGTCAAAAACATATTTGTTCACTGAATCGCTTACCTTTCCGAATGTCATGTATACGAACACATCCTCCGTTGCAGGGCTGTCAAGGTATACCCATGCATTGTATCTGCCTTTCTTCCGTATTGCGAGGAGCCAGCTCGTATATACTGCGCTGTCCGCGGCGGCGGCCTCCTTACCGGTAAACGGCGGATCAAACATTGCAGTATGCGAATAACCGGTGCTGTCAAAGAAAATACCCGAATGAAATTGCCTGAGATTCTGATCGGTCGAACATTTCATTGCATAGTTCCAGTCAAGCTTGCGGAGAATCCAGCCGTCACCCCGCCGGGCAAAGGAGGCATTAGTCAAATCGAATGTTTTTGAATCACTATGTGAAGTTGCAAGGTTTATTACCTCGGCATGAGCTGTATAGCCGGGTCCGGGACGCGAATTGGCAACAAGGAAGGCGACGTCGTCTGACGACATGACCGGCTCTGAAACATGCGGCTTCGACGGCTTACGGAAAACCTGTGGAGAATAAAGCACATAACCGTTCCCGGTACGCGGATAGGACCAGATCCCCTTTCTGAAACAGGAATAATTACCGGTGCGGGTAATCAGTTCGGAATCGATATATCGCACATTTACGTCAAAACTGCGGGTATGGGCGAGAATTTCACCGGTAATGTCCGCACGGGAAATATCAAATTCCCATACAGCACCGTTATCATCCTGAGACACAACCGTATATGAAGATATGGGAAATTCATGACTGCCCGTGTCCGTATCGGGGAAACCGCCTTCCCACCTCAAATTAACCGCGGCAAGCTCTTCAGTTTCGAACAGTCTGTTTGTATGCACACGGAAACGGAGATCACCGCTGCCTTCGAGCTGAACAACTTTCACACCATCTTCCTCAACAAGAGGATTGGGCACCAGCTCGAAATTGACACTATCGACATTCTCACGTAAAACCGTAATATATTGTTCTGCGGGTACGTCATAATATCCCCTGGCAAAGGCGGAAACCTTATAATTCCCGTTTAACACATTCTGCAGTACATAGGTACTGTCGATCTCAACGGGCAGCCTCTGGAGCTGCATTTCTCCCGACGGCAGAATCTGATTAAGAACAACAGTAATACCGCCCGGCTGATCCTCATAATTGCCGGTTACAACGCCGGAAATCGTATACAGATCACTGGGCGTTGTCGCCTCGGCCGTATGTATCTTCGTATTGGCGTATTTATCCGTTGCTTTTAATTCATATCGATAGAGACGGGAATCCTGCAGGTTAATAAAGGTGTCTTCAACGGTACTGTATTGTTCCGGTGTGTAAACTTTCATAATAGTATCGGGAGCGTTTTCTCCCATGGGAATTGCAGTCAGGGAAAGATAGGATAAATCTTCATTAAATTTTTCCCATTTCAGACTTTGCCAATGAGGTTTATTATTTGTTATTCGCAATTTGGTATTCGGCCCGTTAAAATCAACGGTATTGTCGCACAAGAGGAATTCCTGAACACCATACCCGTCGGTTATCGGCAAAATAACGCATAGTGATTGTAATCCAAGCTCACTGCCCCATTGGTCGAGTTTTTTCCCTGAACTGGTACCGTTCGCATTAAACACCTCCTGTTCAGTCTGATTAAACTCAAACGTACATTTTCCCCACTCGTTACCACCTCCCAGTGATAATGGGGGTTCAATGGTATATACCTGAATACCTCTAATAAACTGCAAAACATCGGTATTTACTTTCTGCCCTTCGGGGGCCAGGAATATTCGTTCCCGCGAGAAATAGAGAGCCTCTAAATTCCGCCGACATTCAAAGGTACCGCGGAAAATACCGTCCTTGTCCTGGTTGAACGTAATATTGTTTATATCAAAGCCCGGATACACGATATTAACAAATACTTTTTGTGTATCGGCAAGTGCCGGATCTTCAGGATCATACACCATTATTGTAAAAGTAAATTTATTCCCAATAGTATAATTGGCATTGGGCCGGATAAACAACTCGTTTGAAGCCGGATCGAGAGCAATATCGACAAAGGTGGAATCGGTGGAATCGGGCGTCTCCTGGACAGCCCATTTCAGTTCCGTAATATCTTTCACTTTGTAAAAGACATAATACCCTTCATTGTTGACTTTCTTGTTAAGGTCAACAACAAGAGAGTCTTTTTCAGGGATATTGAGTGTATAGAGAGGTTCGAGAATCTGAGGCGGCGTGCAGACATTCTGTATATTACTTTTCAAGGCAACAGCGGTGTCTTCATCAAGAAACCAGGTTATCGAATCAACAGCGGTATCGATTTCCACTTCAAATACCAGATGGAATTCACCAATCTGAAATGTATCTGGGTAGTCGAGTGTCAATTCCGGAAACAGATAATTGCCGTCACCGTGCGGAATAACTTTGATGTCTGGGTTTGGATTTTTATAGCCGAAACAGGCCAGCCAGGTACCGTTGCAATTGTCAACGACCTTGTCCACAATCGGTATTAACGATTTTATTTCAAACTCATACGCGCCGATATCGATTGTGTTGCCGCTCCATCGTTTATTCCCTGCCAGGTCTTGTGGAAACGCGCTGTAGTCGGTAAAGGGATCGCCGGATTCTATTGCAGGTGAAGTGAAACTGAGGGTATAGTTATGTCCTCCGGGATCGACAAACTGCGGATTATCACTTTTATTGTTGGTACCACCACCGGGCCAGTTCTGGATTATCGAAAATTCCGGCGCAGAGCAGTCTAATCCAATCTCTGTTTCACAACTGTCATTCCAGAAAATGGTATTTTTTATTTCACCGGTGACCCCGTAACACACTCGGTATATTGCGATGTTGTCCGTGACTGTACAGTTGATTATATCAGGCCCTATATCATTTTCTTCCCGTAGCGGAGGAATCCCGTAAAAGACCTCTGATGTGTTGTTATTGTTATACATGAGACAGTTTAAGATGCCGCCGTTCCACCAGTAAGAAACCGCGCCGTTATATGTCGCTTCATTACCGTGAAAAACTGATGAGATAACCTTTGCTTTTCTTGTTGAGTCTATTGAAGCGCCAAACAGGTCGTCATCAACGGTTACCGTTATCCATTGCCTGGCGCCCACCTTAAATACCATGATGCTGTCCCGTTCAAAAAAATCGGTACTGATCGCGCCGCCGTATTCTGCCTTGTTGTCAATAAATGTGCATTTTTGTATGGCTCCCTTTCCTGTCCAATTAACAGCCCCGCCAGATAGCTGTGCTCTGTTACCTTCAAACAGCGTATTCTTGCAATTCAAACCGTAATAACTCTCTTCGGAACGATATCCGGTTAACGGCACACCAATATCATTCTGCGCATAGAGTGCACCACCGACATTCGCTGAATCATTTTTAAACTCACAATGGTCAATAATAAATTTTTTATACCTGAGAAAACAGGCCCCGCCTTTATATCCCAGTGCTTTATTATCGCTTAATGTTGTATTAAGTAAAGAGCCGCTGTCACAGGCAAGAAACAAGGCGCCACCGCTTTTAAGAGCCAGATTAGAGGTTAGAGTATTGCTGGTAATAGTACTGATATTAAATCTACTGTAAATGGCACCACCCGTATCTGCACTATTCCCGTTGAATTCTGAAACCGCTACATGCAACTCTTCTCCGTCGTAATACAGTGCACCTCCCTTTCCGGTACACATGTTCTCGTTAAAATCGCAATCATCTATAGTAAGTGTAACTTTTGTATTGTTCTCCTGATACGGTATAAACACAGCTCCACCATGCTGTCCGTGACCTTCATGAATAAATGCCTTGTTTCCGGTAAAATTTGAGCGAACAAGGTTCACAGAAACAAAGTATTCATAAACCGCCGTTGAATCGGGAGGGTCTGATATTAACGGGAAACTGATTACCCCACCGGTCTGGTATGCGGTGTTATTGAGAAACTGATTGTTTTCCATTAACAGGAATGTATAAAAATGCTCAGTTTGCTCCTTAATCAAATTAAAAAACACTCCTCCGTTTTGATAGGCGATATTATCCGCAAAAAAGGAATTCTTTATTATGCACGTATCATAATAGGCTGCAATCGCTCCACCGTTGGTAGACTTATTATTCTGAAAATAGGCGCTATCAATGTAAAGAATTTGAGTACCAATTGAAATTACACCTCCGGTTTCAAACGAACTATCCCCCTCAAATGCGGAGCTGTCGGATATAACGAATTTTTTTCCGAACCCGTTTAATACACCTCCACTCTGGTGAGCAATATTAGTGATAAATTGAGAATGGGTGATGAAACAGGAATCTGCCAGAAAATTTATAACGCCCCCCGTGTCGGCAGTATTATTTTCGAAAAAACTGTTTGTTATAAAAAGGCTGCTGTGAAAACCGTTACGGATAAGGTCATCAGGTCCTCTGGTGCTCAAATCGCCCTGGACATAATACCCGAAATCGATAACACCTCCCTTCGGTGCAGTATTTGCAATAAATGAAGTATGTGTTATATGGAACAGCTCATTGAAAGAATCATTATTTACCAGAATTGCTCCACCGGCATCTCCAGCACCGTTCTCATAAAAATATGCGCCGGTTATTGCAAATCTTGACCTGTTCATAAACAGCGCACCGCCCTCTTTTTCAGCATAATTAATGGTAAACTCAGTATTGTTGTCTATAATAAGGTCATAACCGTTACTATAAATACAACCGCCATACACGGCACTGTTCTGAAGAAAACGTGTTCCATTACCAATATAGAGAGTGTCTCCGACAAAATTGACCGCACCGCCGAAAAGATTGGATAAATTATTGTTAAATTCTGTATTGGTAATGGTTATGTCATTTCCTTCACAATAAATTGCACCTCCACATCCTATTGAATCAAAGTCCAGAGTATCGGTGGCCTTATTATCGACAAAATGTGAACTGTCGATTATCAACTTGTCACCCTTGAAATAGAGCGCTCCACCATACGCATACTCTCCCGGATCACCTCTGTAAGCTGTTATTGAAACCATATTATCTTCAAACCGGCTATTTAAAATCCGGCATTCGCCGCCGGAATTTCCCGTGAAATGAACCGCACCGCCGTAAGTGGGACCGCCGCCTCCACGTTGATCTCCGAGATTGTCTCTTATAACGCAATTACGAATTTCAAGATTCGTCCCGGTAGCCATTATTGCACT
Source organism: uncultured Fibrobacterota bacterium (assembly GCA_964543525.1). Lineage (GTDB taxonomy): Bacteria > Fibrobacterota > Chitinivibrionia > Chitinivibrionales > JANQEN01 > CBDVBE01. Next base: position 28,528 of record CAZIYW010000065.1, read on the forward strand.
CCCATACTCTCCAACAGCACCCTCAATCCATAATCCGTCAATTATTACATCCACCGCGTTACTTATCAGTATGATATTTTGTGATGCTTCAGTACTGCTTATCCTGCCGCTGAAAATCGTCCGGTTATTCTCCGGATCCCTTGCACCACCTCCCGCAGGATAGCCTCCCATGAGGACCATCTCGTCCTGTATTTGAAAACAGGCTTCTTCATCAGTTGTATCACTCGTTGTTAAATAAGTTCCCCGTGCAATCATGAGTGTGTCGTCAATCTGTCCTCCAGGGAGCGCATCATACACCTGGTTATATGCATTAGGCCAGGATGTTCCGTCACCACCACCTGCGGCGCTGCTGTCAACATACACGATACGTCCTTCGGCCTGAATCGCCATACCGACACCGAGCATTACCGTCCATACAAGTTTTTTCATACTTTTCCTCAATTATTTATTGTATTTTTCTGTTTCTCTCTTACCGTTTCTTCCCGTCATTCCCGCATTCCTTTGGCGGGATCTATACTAAAAAGTATGGCTCCCCATTAAAAAGATATGGGAATGATGCTAAGGGTTGAGGTTAATCAAGCTTGACCCACCCTGTTGCGCCCATTTTCCAGGTTCGATTGTTATCACTTTTATCTACATACAGCATACCAATATCCCCTTCAATACAGTTTGCA
>CAZIYW010000066.1:0-29037 GCA_964543525.1 uncultured Fibrobacterota bacterium
TACGTCCCACGCTTCTTTTGCGTACTCACAGAGTTTCCACCCCAGAAAACCGGATGCGCCGGTTATCAGCAGTTTTTTATCTGGCATACAGTACCTCCGATTGACTCTACAGGACAAGATAATAAAATCCGCTTAGGATAATACCAAAAATAAATACTATGAGCGAAGGCCCGATAAGATAGGGGTATACCTTGAACAGACTCGTTTTAAAATATTCAGACGTTATCACAAAGCAGATATGCACCGGAGAAAAGAGCATACCGAGATACCCGGAAACATAGGCCAGGACTGTTGTTGCTGCAAGAACGTTGAAGCCGACATCCGTGCCGACCAGCGCAAAAACCAGGGGAAAGCTTGCACCGACAAAGGCGAAAGCTACCCCGGTAACGACCCCGGAGATAAAAGGGATAAGAATAATAACCGGTACCAGAGGTATACCGAGGGTAATAAACTCGTCACGCATCTGAGATACCAGGGTTGTGCCTGATTCGTTGATTGGCATTACGATTGCCGAAGAAAAACTCTGCACACCGAGAATAACAAGGATGAGAAAAAAGGTTTTTTTATTGCGGAGTATTTTCGCCGATTTTTTTATGGTTTCGGGATTTTTACTGAGAACAAGAGTAAGGGAAATTATAAGACCCGAAAGCATGGCACAGAGGTTAGCATAGATTTTCTTAAGATAAAGGTGCTGGAGTAGTGCCGAACCTCCTACTGCCAGAAAGATAAGGAGCAGAATCGGTAGAAAGGTGGCACTGACAGCCTTGAGATCGAGTGGTACGGTGTTTGTGTTGTGCGTGTGCCTGTGTGTATTGCGGAGCAGAAAGAGATACCCGCTCACCACGGTAACAGGAGTGATATAAATTAGCAATCCGATGAAATGGGCTGCAGTCAGGCCGGAATAATGAATGGCGAAGATAACCCCCGGGTAGAGTGGCCACCAGCACTCCCAGATATGGCGGAACCAGTAGTTAATTGCGGTTTTCTGCGCCGGGTTAATTTCCTGTTTGTTGTCAATTGATTGGATAAAGGGTGCAGAGAACATGGCGCCGCCGGGCATCGGCAACAGACCTACCAGCGCCGGCAGCCCTGCAAGGAGCATTGTGTGATTACGGAGCCACTGTTTTAAAGAGGTAATCGTTTGCTGCATCCGTCCCGTATTATTCAACGATTCGGTGAAAAAGAGAATGAGAAGAATTACCAGTATGAGAAGCCAGTATTCAGGTTTCAGAAGGCTTTGCGCCTGATACAGTAAACCGTCAAGAAAACCTTCGCCGCTTATAAAGGTTAGCAGCAGGGAGTGAATTATAATTGAAACGCCCAGCGGGACACCCAATCGGTAGACGATAAGGATTCCCGGGAACGCGGCGCCGATTTTTATTATCGCCGGAAGTTGCGTGATTGATTCTGTCATAACCATTGTGCTGTTTTAAATTCAGGTATAAATTTTAACACGCTCGTATTTGTAATCTCAGTCGTAATCTGAGGGATGCGGTATCCTGGAGCAGGATTACGATTAAGATTAGGATCACGATTAATCTCCAGTATGTTCAGTCTGTATGCGTGGTAAAGAGTACCGGAATTCTCGCAAAATGAATATATAAAGAGATGATATAAATTATTATATGCGCAGGGATAACGTGCTAAATATGACCGGTGAACAGCGTATTAATCGCGTATACTAATCGGTTTACCGAGGATTTCCGACCAGATGACTGCTTCCCGCAGACGCAATTTAGATATGTCGGTTTGCACTGAGACCTTATCTGTAGCACCATAGGGCCTGGAGGCTTTCTCTTCTCGCTCCACAGGTTTGGACGGCTCCATAGTAATTTCAGGGGTAACCTCCATATCAATTTCTTCGCTTGCAGTGGTATACTTGCTTTCTTCCTTAAATCCTTCCACATTCTGCTGCTGCATTTCACTAACAAAAGAATCGATTGAACTCTGGAGTTTTCCAAAAAACGTATCCCGCGGTTCCGTCTTTTCACGATCAGGTGGCTTTTGCATTTGCTTTTTCTTTGAAGCTGCAGCAATGATTGTCCAGATAACAATAAATATAAGGGGTATTAATTTTTCGAAAGAGTCCATACATCTATCCTTTTAAGTGCCACTGCATTAACAAGTATCAGGGAGCACCTTCTGAATTCCCCTCCAGGAGGGCGCTCCCGGTTATATAATAAAAATTTAATTCATATTCAACAGCAACTAATCATTAAGATTACAGTAATTCAGGTAGTTATATGATGATATTACTTCTGTTCCGTATCCTCCGGTTTCCCGCCGATTGCATTTCGCATCTGCGTGTCGGCAGCAATATTCTTCATTTTATAATAATCCATGATACCGAGGTTTCCCTTTCTGAATGCTTCAGCCATTGCAAGCGGTACCTGTGCCTCAGCTTCAACAACCCTTGCGCGCATCTCCTGGACTTTCGCAATCATTTCCTGCTCTGTAGCAATAGCCATTGCCCGGCGCTCCTCCGCTTTTGCCTGGGCGATTTTTTTATCAGCCTCGGCACGGTCGGTTTCAAGTTCGGCGCCGATATTTTTGCCGACATCAACATCTGCGATATCAATAGAAAGAATCTCGAACGCAGTACCCGAATCCAGTCCCTTTTCAAGAACGCGTTTGGAAATGGTGTCAGGGTTTTCAAGGACCAATTTATGCGATTCCGCGGAACCGATGGTGGTAACAATTCCTTCACCGACACGGGCAAGAATAGTCTCTTCACCCGCACCACCTACCAGCCGGTCGATATTTGCCCGAACCGTGACGCGGGAGATTGCCTTGAGCTGAATACCATCCTTGGCCACCGCTGCAACGAGTGGTGTTTCAATAACTTTCGGATTGACACTCATCTGAACAGCTTCCAGTACGTTGCGGCCGGCAAGATCAATAGCGGTTGCCCGATCAAAGGAAAGTGGAATATTTGCTTTATCCGCGGCGACCAGAGCCTGCACGACACGCATGACATCACCGCCGGCAAGGTAGTGCGCTTCAAGCTTGTTCACATTAAGTTCAAGACCGGCTTTTACTCCCATGATAATTGCCTCGACAATCAACTTCGGCGGTACTTTTCGAAACCGCATGAATATGATATTCAGCAGACCGATTCGCGCTCCGGATACCTGGGCCTGAAACCAGAGCGCAAAGGGGGAGCCGATAAATATCATGAAAATGACAAATACAAACGCAAGAATACCGAATAATACGGGTGTGGGCATACATTCCTCCTTAGAAAGTGTTATGCATCTATTTACGTTTTACGACAATTCGATTTCCCTGTACAACGGTGACAACAACTTCTTCGCCCTGTTCAATATAATTTCCATTCGAGACCACATCCAAACGTTTACCGTTTATCAGGGCTTTTCCTGCAGGAACCAGTTTTGTTAATGTTTTTCCTTCACTGCCGACCAGATTATTGGTACTTGTATCCTGTGAAGAATCATTTTTCGTATCGGATACGGCGTTTCTCAAGGCAAGGGGCGAGCGGGCAATAATCTTTACTCCCAACCATATCCACACGGGAATAAGCGCCATGTCAACACAGGCAACAATCAATGTTATTTTAAAAGAAGTTGCCTGGTAAATAAGATACAGGGAGTAGCCGAACACCCCGATAGCTGAAATGGTAAGAAGTCCCATTGAAGGAATAACAAATTCCACCAGTATGATAACTACCCCTAACAGTTGAAGTAACAGGGGAAATAACAGTCTACTCACTGTTGTCCTCGCTCCTGAGCACGGTTATTGTGTTACCCCGAATCTTTGATACAACTACCGGAGTGCCTTTTTCAAGGAATTCACCTTCAGCAATCGCATCATAGATTTCCTGGCCTACCTGTATACTTCCGGAGGGTCGCAGAGGTTTAACCACGACACCCCGATCGCCTACGGAAACAGGTGGTTTCCCATCCGAGTCAATATGGGCGCTTGCCAGATTTTCCGTTAAGTTTGGCCCGGTAATAACGGTTGAAAGTCTCGGAAAGATATATTTGAAGAAAAGAATGATCAGGATTATTGAGCCTGCCAGGCTTAAGGCTACTGTCTGAAGATTTCTCTTTAACAGTTCTTTCTGCCAGGGTATGTTCGGTTCCGGAATAACAAAATCCTGAAACGAGAGCATCATACCCGCCGCAAGAAACAGGATGCCGAGAATACCGGCTATGCCGAAACCTGGAATAACGAACACTTCCGCTGCGAGGAGGATCATGCCGACAGCCAGAAGCAGAATCTCAGTATAATCTGCCAGGCCTACTATATATTGTCCGCCGAATACAAGTGCTAGACATACGATGCCGACAATTCCGGGTATGCCGAATCCGGGGGATTTCATTTCGGTGTATAAAGCGGCAAAACCAATCATCATAAGAATTGGCGCGATAACCGCAATAAAACTGACCAGTTTCTCGGACCAGTTTTGCTGCACCCGGATGATATTATAATCATTACTATTGAATATTGCAAGCAGTTCCTCGATGGTATTAACACTTGCGCATGAGAATCCCAGTTCCTGTGCTTCATGGTTGTCCATGGTCAGCAATTCTCCCCGCCGCACAATTGTTTCCCTCGAGACGATCCTTTTTTTCCGGTCCGGAGGGAGATCCGCGAGACCTGCCGAGTCCAGATATAGGACGGTATCAGGCATGGTAATTTTAATAACAATCATTTCTGCGGTGACCATGGATTCTGCAAGTAGTGGAGGGTAGTTATTTCTTTTTGCCAATGCTCTGAACCGGGCACGCAGCGGTGACTGAAATTTTTCCCCCAGCATCTTCGGCCCTTCGTTTGAGACCGTAATAGGGGCGCAGTCACCAATGGTGGTATTATGTCTCATTACCAGTTTACTGCAGGCAAGGGCGATGAGTGCCCCGGCAGATATGGCTCTGTTTTTTACGAATGCTACTGTGCTGCCTTTCGGAAGCGATGACAGGGTATCCACTATCTTGAGCGCAGCATCAACCCGTCCGCCGAAGGTATCCATTTCAAGGATGAATAACGTACTGTCGTCTGACGGATAATCCCGAAGCGCTCTGCCGATGAATGCCGCCAATGCCGGATCAACATTCCCCGAAACCGGTATAATAATTATCTTTTTCCGTATTCCACCTACACTGTCTACTTGTGCGGAAAGCGCGGCGCAAAACAAAAGAATAAAACTGAGGAATGTCGGTTGTAACATTGTATGTATAAGAAAATGTAAGGGTTTCATAACTACAAAATATCGTTTGTGTTAAATGGCGAGTCAATATAATTCAATATACAGTTGTATTTCTGTATTATCATGGCGTTAATCAGGATATCAGGCATTAAGCAGAGAATAAAGCTTTAGAGAGGAAGGAGTATATAGTGTCGATAGCTACAGTAAAATCCAGTATCCGTTTCGTATCCGACTATAATCCTGTCGGTGTGATATTATTTCGATTTTTACTGGATTTAATTGAGTCTATTAGTATTTTCTTAAATACGAGGTTGTTACTTAAATACGGAAATTGAACTCAAGGCTGAACCTTGATAAAAACAGGTTTTGAATATACTTTTATTGTACGCGGAAAGTGAAACGGTTAAACGCGTGTAATGAATGTCGTACTTGCTGAGTTAAAACTTTTCATTTGTAGTGTAGTATGCAAACCAAATCAGAAGCCCTCTATTTTCGGGATATAAACCGTTATAAAGTTCTTACCGACGAAGAGGAACGGGAGCTGGTAAAGGCTATACAGGACGGTAAGCCCGGCGCCGCGAATAAGCTGGTTACCTGTAACCTCCGGTTTGTCGTCAGTGTGGCACGTCGGTATCGGGGGCGGGGGTTAAGTTACCTGGAACTAATTAATGAGGGGAATATCGGCCTTCTCAAGGCTGCGAAACGGTTTGATATCAAGAAAAAGGTGAAATTTATCTCCTATGCGGTATGGTGGATACGCCAGTCCATCCAGAAGGCCATTTTCGAGCAGGCCGGAACTGTCAGAATACCCCTGAATAAAATTGCCCTCGTAAACCGATTCAAGAAAGCGCTTGATGCCAATAAGGGTAATTATAACAAAACGATAATGATGGAGGAGTTTAGGAAGTATGAGCAGGAAATAGTGGATGTTATGGATAAGACCCGTGGCATTTCACTGGATTCTCCCATTGCAAATGAAAATAATTCCGAGGATAATATCAAAACACTGCAGGATGTTCTGGGAGAAAAACCCAATCAGGATGAAGAGAGCGAGCGTCGTGAGCTCTCCGCTATTTTAGAAAATGTCATGCAGAATATAACCAGTCGTGAGGAACGCATCCTCCGTATGTATTACGGTCTCAATTTTTCCCGCCAGTTTACTCTTGAGGAGATTGGTAATGAGTTAAACCTGACCCGCGAGCGGGTTCGTCTGATCAGGGATCGTTCGCTCAGAAAGCTCTATAAGAATCAGGCTTCGCGGGAAAAACTTTTTCCTTTTATGAACCGTAGTGAAGAAGAATAATGAGAGTTACCCGCCTTTCATCCGGAAAAGGGGTATCACAAGTCAACACCATGGGGGCCTAATAATTCAAGGAATGCCGATTCGTCAATAATTGGAATTCCCAGCTTTTGTGCCTTGGAATATTTTGATCCGGGATCGCTGCCCGCTATCACCGCATCAGTCTTTTTACTGACCGTTGACGAAACCCTGCCTCCCAGTTTTTCGATATAGTCCCGCGCCTGTTCCCTCGTGAATCTTTGGAGACTGCCGGTAAGGACATAGGTTTTGCCGGTCAACGGCGGGTTTCCGGAAGACGTTTTCGGTGCATTGCCATGGCAGTTGACTCCTGCCGCACGCAGTGATTTGACCAGTTCTCTGTTTTTCTCCTGCTGAAAGTAAAGCTGGATGCTTTTTGCCATATTAGGGCCTATGGTATTTAGGCGTCCCTCCCTGCGCAGGCGTTCATAATAGTCCATATCAAATGAAAGAAGCTCTTCGATGTTTTCTACCGCATCCGCCAGAATTTTTGATGCCTGAGCCCCGATCATCCTGATGCCGAGACCATGGACAAGCCGATGGAGGGGATTCGCCTTGGCTTTCTCCAGTGCTCTGAGGATATTTTCTGCAGATTTTTCTCCCATGCGCTCACAGCTGGCAAGGTTTTCATGGGTAAGGGAGAACAGATCGGCGGGTGTATGTACTAAATTTTTCTGAATAAGCTGCTCGATCAGAGCGGGACCCAGACCTTCAATATTCATCGCCTCGCGGGAGACGAAATGATTCAGAGAGGCAAATATCTGCGCCGGGCAGGAGGTGTTAATACAGCGGAGAGCAACTTCACCATCAATGCGAACAAGTGAAGAGCCGCAGGAGGGGCAGGTATCCGGAGGGATAAAAGGGCCGTCAACAACTCGTTTATCCCGTAAGATCACACGGAGCACCTTGGGGATAATTTCTCCGCTTTTTTCTATTTCAACCCTGTCGCCGATCTGAATGTCGAGACGGGCGATTTCATCATAGTTATGCAGTGTCGCATTGCGAATGGTTGAGCCGGATAACAGAACCGGCTGCAGACGCGCCACCGGCGTAACAACGCCTGTTCTGCCGACCTGCGCATCAATTGAGAGCACTGTTGTTTCTGCAGTCTCCGGCTGATATTTATAGGCAATAATCCAGCGGGGACTCTTTGCGGTCGTGCCCAGAGCTTGCTGAAGCTTAAGAGAATCGACTTTTATTACGATTCCATCAACCGGATATGAAAGGTGGTTTTTCTTCTCGCGCCATTCATTGCAGAAACGGAGAACCGCCTCAGCCGACGTCAGCGGTTTGGAGTGAATAACCGTGGGGATTCCAAGGCTGTTGAGAAATGCAAGATTATCACTGTGCCGCTGACGATGGGATTCTGAGAGGAGGAAATGCGCGGCAAAACTTAATTTTCGCCTGGCAACCTCTCGGGGATCCAGCAGTTTTACCGTTCCGGCAGTAGTATTGCGTGGATTCTGCATCGGCCGCTGACCGTTTTCAACGAGCGCTGCATTGAGCCGCTGAAAATTCTCGAAAGTCATATAAATCTCACCGCGGATTTCAAAGGAGGCGGAGTAGTCAACCTTTAACGGAAGTGAGCGAATTGTTCTGACATTGGCGGTAATATCGTCACCGATAGTGCCGTTGCCGCGGGTTATTGCTTGCGTCAACTTCCCGTTAACATACCGTATGGCGCAGGCAACACCGTCAATTTTCAATTCTCCGACAAAGGTGACATCTTTGGTTTCGACATTTTTCCTGGTGCGCTCAATCCATTCAAGAAGCTCCTCCTCCGAATAGGTATTGTCGATACTCATCATAGGAGTGGTGTGTTCAACTTTGGTAAACTCCCCGGCGAGGTCGTTACCGATACGCCGGGTGGGAGAATCGGGCTCGACAAGCTCGGGATAAGCGTTTTCCAGGTGCGTCAGTTCGCGATACAGATCATCATACTCTTTATCCGAAATAAGTGACTCACCACGGCCATAGTAGGCCGCATCATATTTTCTGATAAGCGCATAAAGTTCCCGGATACGGTTGTGCGATGATTTCATAATCAACCGAGTTTGTTGACTGCAATTGAGGCTGCACCGATAATGCCGGCATCATTTTTCAATTTTGCCGGGACAACTTTAACTGCCCTGGCAGGCACGGTATAAGCGCGTTTCATCATTTCATTCCTGGCCGGCCCCAGAATCAATTCACCGGCATTGGCTATACCGCCGCCAATGACAATGATTTCAGGATTCAGGGCGTTTACATACGATGCCAGTGCTACTCCCAGACAGGTGCCGACTTCAGTGAGAACCAGTTTTGATAAATGATCGCCCGCTTCTGCAGCCAGTGCGATGGACTTTGGTGTTATCTCACCGTCTTCAAGAAAACGGTCAATGGCACTTTTCATCTCTTTGTGGATGTAGTAAGCCCTGAATCTCGAGACAATTCCCTCACGATTGGCATATTGTTCAATACAGCCGTAGTTTCCGCATTTACAAAGCAATCCGTTACTGTCGATGGAGACATGGCCGATTTCACCTGCGGTAAAGGAAGCGCCGTGGTATAATTTACCGTTAAGAATCAGACCGCCGCCGATACCGGTTCCCAGTGTTAAAGCAATGACATGGGAGTATCCTTTTGCAGCGCCATAGAAGAATTCGCCGAGGGCCATGGCATTAACGTCGTTGTCAAGAAAGGTGGGACGTTTGATAATTTTTTCTATTGCAGGGGTAAGGTAGTACCCGTTCAGTATCTGAAGATTGGTGACAAATTTGAGTTGTCCCGTTTCCGGGTTGAGCAGTCCCGGAGCACCGATACCGGCGCCCTTTATCCGGTCCTGCGGTATGCCGCACTCGTTTATTACTTTTAGCGCACATTTGCCGATGGCGGTGGCTATCTTGTCAGGTTCATTGTGTTTAACCGTTTCGAATGACTGCTTTGTCTGTATTGTGCCATTTTCATCGGTAATACCTATTTTCAGGGCAGTACCGCCAAAGTCGATACCGAGGTAGTAACTCATTATTTTTCTCCTGCCTGCAAACCGGTCAACTGAAGTGATCGAATGAAAAATAATTCATTGCTGTAAAAAAGTTACTATGAATTGTATCGAACGGTGGCAGTAGCTCTTATGTGATCTGTTCGGCGGTGTTCCGGTACTGCGCCCATTCCGGTTCATTTTCAAAGATCCACCGGTAGTGTTTTTTCCCGTCCAGCAATTCAGCCGCTTCTTCATCGCAGATGACTGTACAGTGAGGGTGCAGTTGAAGTGCGGAGGCGGTAACCATGGAGGTAATCGGTCCTTCAACCGCCTTTTTAAGAATTTCCGCTTTTTTAAATCCGGTAACCAGCATGAGGCAGCGCCTGCTTTCCAGAATAGTACCGACTCCCATGGTAATAGCGCGTCGAGGCATTTCCTCCGGATTATTAAAAAGGTATTTGTTTTGTTCCATGGTCTCGGGGGTCAGCGCCTTGACACGGGTTCTGGATTTAAGCGCGGAAAGTGGCTCGTTGAATCCGATATGTCCCGCACGGCCGATGCCAAGTAACTGGAGATCGATACCGCCGCATTCACGGATAAGTCTATCGTAACGCCGGCACTCCTCGTCAAGATTTTCAGCCATACCGTGAGGTACATGGGTATTGCGGATGTCAATATTTACTTTGTCAAAAAGATTTTTGTTCATATAGGAGCGATACGAATTTGTATCTTCGCGGGGGATACCGACATATTCATCCAGGTTAAAGGTGCGGCAGAGTGAAAAGTCGAGACCGTGATTCTTGTGAAGTTCCACGAGCGCCGGGTAAACCAGCTCCATGGTTCTGCCCGTTGCAAGACCAAGAACAAGATGCGGCTTTTTTCGTAATGCAGAGGCTATCACCTGCGCGGTAAGATAGGCTGCTGCATGCTCGTCTTTTTGAATAATAACTTCCATCGTAATCAGACCTTTTGTTTGAGGTATTGGGTTGTAATTTACAGATACTCTTTATACGGTTTGGATTACATTCTAAAGTATATAATCCGGTGTTTTGGTATTCATAGGCTTTTTAATAAAAAAGTTACATAATAAAAATACAGTCCACTGGTACCCTGGGGCTACAGAGATTATTTTTTAGTAATGAAAACAACACTGCGCGTTATTAAGGATTCTTCCCGCTCCGCTGCATTTAATATGGCCGCGGATATGTATCTCCTGTCCCGGTGCGTTACTGAGCCGGTGGTGTATCTCCGATTCTACTCCTGGCAGGTCCCGACAATAACGATCGGTTATATGCAGAATCGGGAAGAGAGTCTTGCGATTGATATCCTTGATGAACATGGCGTTTCCTGGATACGTCGTCCCACAGGCGGCAGGGCGGTGCTGCATCACGGGGATATTACCTATACCTGCGCCTTTTCAAAAAATATTCCGGAAATGGGTAAAGGTATCGCCGAGACATATCACCGCATATCGGCATGCCTGATATATGGATTAAATCAGGCCGGGATAACCTGCAGCCCCCATAGTTTTTTTGTCAACGCTCAAGATGTAAAGCGTGAGATTAAGCTCCCCTGTTTTCTTGCACCCAATAGAAATGAAATTATGTGCCGGGGAAAAAAACTGGTTGGTTCTGCGCAGAAACGTACTGATGACGCAGTCTTGCAGCACGGCTCCATACCGTTGACCGGCCGATTCCGGGAATTACCGTCGTATCAGAATATCAGTGAGGAGCAGCGGCGGGTATTTACAAAGCTACTCCACCGGAAATGCACCTGTATTGAAGAGTCCATACCCGGTCTGGATGAAAATGATTTGATCGAATGTTTACAGGAAGGGTTCAGGAGTATCCTGCCCTATACAATGACGATACAAAGGTGGACCGATGATGAAGAGCGGGAAATAGAAAAAATAGCCGGGAGTCAGGAGTTTGCGCAATTATGGATGCAATAAGGATCTTTAATGATTTGATGTTATTGTGGAGAGGATTTACAGTCACAGGATATAGGAGTTTTCAGTAAAATATCCTCCGGAATTAAGGTGCATTGATGCAGAACTGTATACGTGTAATACTTTTAGTCACCCTGGTACTTATACGGTGCGAAGTGTTAAAGAAGCGTAAGTCACCTGAAGATGAGGGTGTGCCGCTGACCTTTAGGTATGATTCGCTGATGCAACGGGCAAAAGCGTTTACCCCTTCGATTGGAAAAAACGGAGGAACTCTTACCCTGCCGTTGTATACCGAACCTGCAACGTTTAATCCAATGGTCGCACCTGATGCGGTGCCGTACCTGTATGAGGGGCTGGTCCGTATCAATGGAGTGACCGGGGAACCACGACCGTGTCTTGCAGAGGACTGGGAGGTTTCCGATAATAATTGTTCCTGGAAATTTTTTATCCGGAAAAATGTCTTATGGTCTGATAGTGTACCATTTTCCGCATACGATGTCGCGTTTACTTTTAACGCGCTTGTTTATAGTGAAAAAATAACCCCTAAAGTACGCCGGGATATGTTTACCATTAACGGTAAGCGGATAGAGGTGACGGTGCTTGACAGTTTCACGGTCCTCTTCAAGCTGCCAAAAGTATTCGCACCATTTCTTAAATATATGACACAAGTAATCCTGCCGAAACATGCTTATGAGAAGTGGTTGAAAAACGATGCTTTTTCAGATTCTTTATCCGTTAAAACATCCCCGGATCGTATGGTGGGAACGGGACCGTTTCTTCTCGCTTCTTATGTTCCCTACAGTAACCTTACCTTTATAAGAAATCCCCGATACTGGCGGCGGGACGCTGTGGGAAACAGGCTGCCCTATCTCGATTCGATTACTTATATAATAGTTGCTGATCTGGATGAGGCGCTGGAGAGCTTTAAAGCCGGGGAAATCGATTATCTGGCGGCGGACGGAAACGATTTCGCAGAGCTTGACGAGAAGGATTCAGCCTATACGCTTTTCCATTTAGGGCCGGCCCTGGGCAGCAACGGTATTGTGTTTAATATGAACAGCAGTATAGACAGCAGCTCTGGTAAACTCTATATTGATGCCAGGAAGCTGGCGTGGTTCCGGAATAAGAATTTCAGGAAAGCAATTGCCCATGCAATTAACCGTAAGAGAATTATAGATGTATATATGAAAGGAAGGGGCTACACGCAGTGGTCTCCACTCAGTCCTGCGGTCGGAGATTTTTATAATCCGGAAGTGGCAACCTACCCCTATAATCTCCAGAAGGCAGATACGCTTTTACGGGAAGAGGGTTTTGTGGATCGCAATGGTGACGGGTTTCTCGAGGATCCCGACAATACTACGGTTGAATTCAACCTTACTGTTAATACCGGCAATACCTTCCGTAAAAATATCGCTGAGATTATCTGTATGGATCTGGAGCGGCTGGGCATGAAGGTGCATCTGAATATTTTGGATGCAAATATCATACAAAAGAATCTCTGTCATCCTCCGTACCACTGGGATGCGGTTATGCTTGGATTTTCCGGCGGATTTGAACCTGACCTTGCGCGGGCGGTCTGGCACTCGTCAGGGGAACGCCATATCTGGGAGCCGGGGTTGAGCAAACCGACAATGCAGTGGCAGGAACGTATAAATTATCTATTTGAAGCCGGGGCGGCAATACTTGACAAAGAAGGGCGTCAGGCTATTTACCGTGAATGGCAATCTGTTGCATCCGATGCACTGCCGATGATCTTTACCGTCAGAAGCGAGCGCATCCTTTGCATGTCAAAAAGAGTGAAAAATGTCAATCCCTCGGTGCATGGAGGATTGTTGCATAATATTGAAGAATTGTACATCCGGGATTAAACGGATGGGCCTGGGAAGTTTCTTTACGATGTGCAGAGGTTAAAAAACAACCTTAATGCATCAAGGCCCATGCAACAGAAGAAAAGAATTATCGTCTTATTCCTCCAAACCGTCCTCTTCGATGTCTTTCGTTAAAACGGCAAGTTTCTGAGCCGCTATTTTTCGGTATACCTCTTTGGGTTCTTTCTTTTCTCCATTCACGGTGAGCAGCTCATCAACGGTGATACCGAAGTGCTCTTCATTTTCCAGAAGGAACGGGTAAATCAGATCCCAGTCGGCATCACTCAGCTCGCGGTATACGCCGCCGTTCAACTGCTCGTCGATCAGTTTCCGATGCGGATCACGGACATAGATTGCACCGCCCGAGGCAAGTGAGAATAAATTTGAGCCGGAATAGGGAGTATCATATTCCTTAATCGCGCCGGTACGTTCGTCGAAACCAATGCCGTTAAGGATAACGAAACCGCCGACTTTCAGCGGATCCCCGGCCATGAATGATTCCGCCAGGTAATCCAAAGCAGTACCGTTAATAACCACTTTGGGTTTACCGACAGCATTGATAAGCGGTCGTCCCGCGGCATTACCCATGACAAAGACCGATCCGCCCTTTGCCCCGTACATGAAGGTCTGACCCACATCGCCGTGCACCACCAGTTTACCGGATTTCATTATCTGGCAGAGCTGGTCCTGTGCATTGTTGTGGACATGAATTTCCATACCGTCAATTCCTGAGCCAAGATAATCCCCCGAAGATCCGTACACGTCAATACGTACTCCCTCGGTTGCCGGTCCAAGGCCATTGCCGGTAAAACGTTGTCCCCGTTGCTTGAACACGATAAATCGTTTCCAGCCCAGCTCGTATGCTTTTTTAATAAGCACAGCGTCGCAGGTTTCATCTTCGGGGGTAAAGTTCTCCGCATTAATAACCAGTATGCTTTCTTTCCCCTGAGGTGCGTGAATTGATGCTCTGGATTCAAAATCGATCAGACGGTACTCAGACTCGACAGTATCGGTAATCAGGGGAGTGTTTAAAAGAATATCGTCAATTGTTTCCCTGAGAAGCTGCAGTACAGAGCTTCTCTTTATGGTTCCGGTAGCATATCTTCGGTCATTAAGCAGGGTCAGCGCTTCCAAGGCGATTGCCTTATTGGTCTCGTTCTGCAGTGCACAGGTTCTTATTTCGTTAACACAGTAACGAAGCGCATTGCCGTCAAAGTCACTTATGCTGTTTTTAACATAATGGAATATCTGCTTTGCGTTATTTTCCGCCAGAGTATTTTTAATATCACTGGCGGTGGTATCATCGGGTGTCGCTATTTCGGATGTAAAGTCAATAACGGACCGGTCTCTTACCGTTTCGATAGCCGTACCGAATTTATCTGTGCAGGTAAGCTTTGATGAGCCGTTTTTACCGTCCAGCGTGAAAATAAAAGCACCACCGTCAGTGTAGCTTCCGCCACGTGCATTCCAGTACTTGTCGGCAACAGGTCTGAACCGGCTGTCTTCCTGTGAAAGAGAATTGAGAGTTGCATCTATAGCCTGTTTTTCCGAGCAGATCAGTCCAATCTGTACCTCACCCTCCTGCAGGGCGAATACCTGGGGCCGCAACATTGAAGTGTCGGTTATGCCGATAAGCTGGAATTGCTTTTTTGCACTATCGTTGCGTGAAATAATGAAAAACCAGGGACCGTCCGGTGATGAGCCTGTATGGTGCGTCTGGATTGCCCTGTATATCTTCTGCTTTTTTTCGGGAAGCATATCAAAGTCCAGTTCCGATGTCGGAGCCATTGCCTCAATAAGATATTCGAGTGGATATTTATAGACCCGTCCCCAGAGGTCCAGCAGCAGCACCGCCTCCTCGGTATCGGTAAGGAAAAGCGGGTGGTAGTTTTTCTGCTCGAGATACTGGCTGACAGAGACGTAGTTGGCGAAGTCTCCGTTGTGAACCAGCGCCGCATTCATTGAGCCGAAGGGATGGCACCCGCCCGGGTGCCAGACACGGCCGCGGGTAGGGTAGCGCTGGTGCGCAATCCAGGAGTGAGCCTTGATGTCTTCGAGCTTATAATACTCAACCACCTTTTCAGCATAACCAACCACTTTCAGAATCATGATATTTTTACCGACTGAGAGAACAAATGCTTTCTTATCACCCAGCGATGCATAATATTCGGCATTTATTTTATAACAGGTTTGTGAGATGAGTTCCTGTTCAGCATCCTCCTTTGAGAGTGATTGCAGGTTGTTATCCGCCACGAACTGTGCGAGCGCATTATCCTTCACCTGAATGAAGTAACGGACCACATCGGGAGGTTTAACCTCCAGCCCGATTGACCGGTAGTCGTCGATTCTGTCCAGTGTGTCGGATTTGTCAACAATAAAGTACGGTGTTATATAACGGTTTTCCAGATCGGCGCGCACATCGTTTTCGATAAGGGCAATATGGAGCATGAAATCTTCCTCCAGCGTTTGTTGAGAAACACCGAGCTGATCGGGAATAAATCCCATGGCGGAAATTCCGCCTCCTTTACCGTTTCCGCGGTTTCTCATCTGGTATGACGGTTCAAAAATATTTTTGCCGCTTACCGGCACAGAGCTGATAAATCCTGTAACACCGCATCCACCCTCTTCTTCAGCTTTATAGTCGCCTTTAGAGGGAAGATTTTCAACAAGCCTTTTCCTCGATCGAATAATTTTTTCTGCATTATTCATATATCTCACCTGATTATTTATTATAGTCGATATGATAAAGGAGATCCGTTCTACCCACAAGTTCAGTAATACTTTTCATTCCGAATTTCTGAAGAATTGAAACCAGTTCATCATGCCACGCATTGAAAAGGTTTGTCAGGCGCTGCGTCGCGTATTCCTCATCGTAAAGTACTGCAAGTTCAGGGTCTGTTGAAGCGATACCCCGGGCGCAGCCTCTTCCGGACTCGCAGTTGCCGCATCGCACGCATTCGAGAGCAACCAGTTCCGCCGTGGCTATCACAACGCCGTCGGCGCCGAGACAGATAGCCTTTGCAACATCGTGGGCGTTACGAATGCCGCCGGATGCGATAAGGGTGACGGCGTCACGGGCACCCTCTTCCTTAAGGAAATTATGAACCTTTGGAATCGCGTATTCTATAGGCATGGCAATGTTTTTCTTTGCAATGTCGGGCGCAGCACCGGTACCGCCATACCCGCCGTCAATATGTACGACATGGGCATTTGCATAGTAGGAGCCCACTGCTACCATATCAACATCGTTGGGTGTTGAAACCTTGACGGAAACGAGTGCAGTCGGATTCATCTCCTTGATCCAGTCAACGTGCTTTTTATGGTCCTCAATAGAGTAAACCGAGTGGAATGGGAATGGCGAAAACAGCGAGGTACCTTTCACTGCTTCACGCATTTTTGAGATAGCTTCGGTATGCTTTTCTCCCAGAAGATGGCCGCCCAGTCCCGGTTTTGCTCCCTGCGCATATTTAAATTCCACCATGCGTACCCGCTTAATAGTTTCTTCACGGACACCAAAAAGACCGGTGGCCACCTGAGTGATGACATGGTTATCATAGGGTTGCAGCGCTTCGGGATAGCCGCCTTCACCGGTGCAGGTAAAGGTGTTCCATGCCTGTGCATTACGGGCGCGGGAGACAAGGGTCGTCAGGCTGCAGGAACCGAATGACATGCCGCCGCAGTATACCGGCAGGCTGATTTCCACATCCGCACGACCGTCATTACGACGGTTCAGTTTAATGGCTGTTGAGATCTCCTCCGGATTGACCAGAGGAGGGTTTTCAGGAAACTTGAAACGGAGTTTGTCGAATCCGCCGTCAGAATTACCGATGTGATATTCCAGATCGGTGCGATCCGGTACTGCACCGGTTTCAGCCATTATCCATGTTGCGGTTATCATATCAGAAGTCCACCGGTGATCACCGAGCGCTTCGTACATCGGATTCGGAATGAGCTCCAGTGCCTTGACCGGACATTTGTTGATACAGAAGAAATCATTCTTCTCACACTCAAATCCAATACATTTATAGCTGACCGGCGGTTTTGTCTTGTTGTATCCATCAGGACGATCATGGACACCATAGGGACAAAGACGGGCACAGGTTCCACAACTGATACAGGCATCGGAACGAATGACCTTGTATTTGGGAAGCATGTGCCGAAAACGTGACGGCATAGGTTTAATTGTAACGGTTTCTGGTCTCATGTGTTATTTCCAAATAGAGTTGCAAAGGTTTCTTTCTCCAGTGTTTCGAAATAAATTGCTCTTCCCGTTTCTCCGCGAAGACGTCGTACTTCGCGGATACCCATGGCACCCATGACCTCAAGCATCTGTGAGTGCCACGCGCCGAGCAGGTTGACAATCCTCTGAATCCCTTTCTCTTGCGGGATTCTGTCTATCTCGTCAGGTGGAATGAGTAATTCTTCTTTCACACCATGCAGTTCATAGCCTAACGCAAGAATCAATGGTATATCCAGAGACACAACATCCGCACCTGAAATAATGGATTTTGGTACATGCTCAGCCATTGCAATGCCCCCGGAAGCAATGATAGTCAACGCGTCGCGGACAGCTTCCTTAATAAGGGTGGCATGCACATCCTCCAGTACCTCTTTCACGAATCGAGCCTGCTCCCCTTGTTCGTTGCCGTGGTGATCGGTAATTATATGCACAATCTCAGCACCTTTCTGCGTCAGTGCAAGCACCGTATTTTCAACACCTGCTGATGCCGGGATACGAACCGCTACCAGGGCATTTGTTATCTGTTTGATATTTTTTCTGATTGTCTCGAAATCAGCCAGAAGTTCTCCGGTATAGTAGAGTTCAAGTACTTTAACTTTATCAAGAAGATCGGCGTGTTTTTCGATTTCGTTATACGAGAGTAAGGGTATAAAATGTTTGACATATTTTTCGATTTCAGCGGTGATTTCGGAAGCAGGGAAAACAGCCAGCGTGTCAATTGCTTCAGCTGCGCCTGCCATGGCAATTTTTACAATGTCGGCGACCTTATATTCGTAAGCATCAAATATCATCGGTATCGGGAGATCAACAGTATCGGGAATTTCTGAGAGAAGTTCACCGTCTTCGCTGAAGATAAGACGATCGAGTTTTCTCCCCAGATCGACATGTGTGCTGATATATTCCCTGCCGTGGATACCGTCCCGCGTAGGCCGGACAATCTCCGACATATCGGTCCACATGCTGTCGAAACCGGGGCCGGTAAATTTACCCCGGTACCCTGCACCCGATACCGGTACTTTGCCCACTTCAGCCTGTTTCCAGATACTGAGTATCATTTCGGATGTCCAGTACTCATCACCCAGTGTTTTAAATGCAGGCATGATTGATTTAGTCATGGCACCCCTGGGACATTCCTGTATACAGCGGAAACAGTTTTTACAGAGTGCGCTGATCGGATCCGCCATTTTCCGGGGATCATCCTCCCGACGTTTATGGGCCTCATAGACGCAGACCTTTATGCAGCGGCCGCAGTTTATACACTCGTCACCACGCTCCAGCCTGAACTTTGAAATAAGATCCAGCTCAAGACTCGTTGGCTTTACATGAATATGATATTTTTTTGGCATATTCTTTTAATCTTGTTTCGGGTTTATATATAACTTTTTTTTAATTTGTTTTGTATCATTTCTAATTATGTTTCGTTATCTCTATACACCACTTTGCACGATTCTTCGCCTGCACATCAACAAACTCAACGTTACACTCAGTGAATCCTTGTATTAAGAGACCGTTATACGTAAAAAGATTTCTCAGTCGCTTTGCTCCTTCGAAATGACGAAAAATTTTTTATCCGTTACGCTCGACCATATTCCAGTATTCATCACTGGCATCGACCTTCTGCAAAAAGTCGTGTATCAGTTCGTTGGGTCGACCGAACCGGTTTTCAAGTTCTGTTTCAATAGTCTCCCACAGATCCACAAGACCGAGATTCACCTGGCATATCTCTTCACAGGCTTTACAGTGCATGCACAGAAAGATTTTATCGGCCTCTTCTTTTGTTACTTTTTCTCCGGCAAGGAGTCTTCTTGCAAAGGCAACCTTCCCTTTCGGCGTTACACCTTCATCACCGGTAATGAGGTATGCAGGACAGACTGCGAGACAGCTGCCGCACTTGGCACAGGCATAGGTGCTGAGCATTTTATCAAGTTGACTGACTTTCCTGTTTCTGCCCAGCAGGAGTGTTACCACCGGACCGATAAACCAGGATAAACCGACCAGCATACTCATGCCGAAGTTCATAAAGGCCGGTTTCATAACCAGTGAAGGTATCCCGAACAGTTTAGATCCCACACTGAAGAATTTACCCCGATTCAGTATCCAATTTGGATCAACTTTGTTCTTGTATTCCTTAAGCTCTCTCAGCCGCTTTTTATCGAACATAAAATTGATAAATGGAGCAAACCAGATACCCAGGCCATAGGGCCGCGCATTATGCTTTACCGCAACTCTGGTAAGCATCATAATCATGGGAAGATTTATCAGATATTTCAATTTTCGTGAGTCACAGAGGAATTCCGCCGCTACCATAGACTCTGTTTCGTTAATTATATACGCATAGGAGCTAATCTCAATACCGAAACGGCGTCCCACCTTTTTTGCCTCTGTAATAAAGGCACTGACCTTTTTAGTCGGCATGATAACTTCGCACATGAGAATTGTCGGACCAAGTCGTTTTGTCTTCACACCGAACAGACGCTCGTTCCAGAGATAACTCGCTACATATTGCGGTGCTTCCTTGAGTTTGATGTCGGTAGAAGCGATATATGACAGGAAATTTTCATCATCTTTCTGGTTTTCGAATTCAAACAGAACACCGGGTTTTTTCTCAAAAATATCGCTGTGAACCAGATCGTTCATTTCATGAAGCAGGTCTCCGTCGATGAAGCGGATTGTCTCCGGTTGTATTTTCTTTTGCGCTATTCTATCCTTCATGATTTTATCAATAAAGGTAAAGGCGCTTGAAGCATCTTCGAAATAGACAAGTCGCGGATAGGAGTTTTCCGGTATATCTTTCAACTGCAGCGTAACTTCCGTCACAATACCGAACTGCCCTTCAGAACCGATTATAATATTAAATTCCGGATCGGCCGGTTTCAGCTCTCTGATTTCACCTTTTGGATATACCACTTTAAGTGAGAGAACCTGCTTCGAGACGTGCCCGTACCGGAAGTTGTTTATGCCGTATCCACCGGTTACTATCCAGCCCGCAACGGTTGAAAATTTGCTTGAAGGGTAGGTCATCAGGCACAATCCATGCTGTTTTGCAATAACGTCAATATCACTCCAGCGGGCACCTCCCTGAACCGTGACTGTTTTTTTCTCCCGGTCGAAGGCAATAATCTTCCGCATTGTTGCCAGATCCATGACAATGCCGCCGTCCGTCGGGATTACCTGGCCGAAACCGGAAGATGCAGTACCGCGGGGTATAACGGTCAACTTTTTTTCATTGGCAAAGAGAAGTACCTGTTTGATTTCATCGGCATTTTTCGGTTGAACAACCAGATCGGGAATAATCTTAAAAAAGACATTGCTCATGATTGGCGGTATATCACCAATATCACGGCTGTACAGCATCTTTTCCTTTTTATTCTCAATAACTTTTATGCCGCCGGCTCTTTTTTTGAATTCTTCTGCAATTTTCATAGTCGTTACATTATGTTAAAGTATAGGTACTGTTTGTTTTCCTTGAAATCCCCGTAACTATTTCGATAATTCATTCACGTTTTTTGGGGTAATACAAAGAACAGGTATTTTCTACCTTTAGAAGGGTAACCCGGTGGTTTGTTGTCCGGGTTACCCTGATTTTTACGGCTGCCGGTAATCTATTTTACAGTAACGGATTTAGCCAGATTTCTTGGCTTATCCGGATCAAATTCATTATAATCAGATGCAAAATAGGCCATTATCTGCAATGGAAAGACAAAAGGAACCGCTGACATGGCGATGGCGTATGGGTTGTTTTCTATAGGGATTCGTAATGTATAGTCAGATATTTCAGATATCTTTTTATCGAAATCAGCAACAACCGACAGAATGGTTCCTCCGCGGCTCTTCATTTCCATTACATTTCCGATGAGCCTGTCATAGGTTTCATCCGGCGGTGCAACAAAGACTACCGGAAAACCATCCTCAATCAGTGCAATCGGGCCATGTTTAGATTCACCCGCTGAATATGCTTCAGCATGATTATAGGATATCTCTTTGAGTTTCAGAGCGCCTTCACTTGCAGCAGCCATGGAGAGGCCGCGGGCAAGAAAGTAAAAGTTGGGTTTCTTTGCCAGTGTCTCTGCTATCTCTTTAATCTGCTCTTCCCGCTCGAGGATTTTATCGCAAACGGATGAGGTTTTATCCAGCGCATCTTTATATTTAGCGATTTCTTCCGGAGGAATCTTACCTTGCAACTCTGCTATTCGCAGGGCAACGACAGAGAGAGCGGTCACCTGTGTACAGTAGGCCTTCTGACTTGCCACAGCCACCTCAGGACCGGCAGTGGTTATAATAACATGATCCGAGTACCGGGTCAGTGAGGAACCCACGACATTCACGACAGAACAGACTTTCGCGCCATACTCCTCACGGGCGAATCTTACCGCTTCGATAGTATCTGCTGTTTCACCTGACTGTGATACCGCAATAACACATGAATTCGGTTTCATGCGCGGCAGCTGGTCCTTAAATTCAGAGCAGAGTATACCTTCGATATAGGGACCGCCGAATCTGGTTATCTGAAATTTTCCCGCGAGACAGGCATAAAAAGCTGTGCCTGCTGCTGTGATATACACATGGTCAGCTTCAATGATTGTTCTTGCAAAATCCTCGATATCATCCTGCGGCATGTGGACCTGCTCATGAACCTTTCTTGGTACTTCATGAAGTTCCTTGTGCATGAACCATTTATATTCTCTGCCGTCGAGGACTTTCTGTGCGGCATCGATTGACCACTGTACCTCGATCGGTTCGCGCTCACGCTTTTCTCCGGTGATTACATCATAGATTTCTACCGAACCTGCATAGAGAACAGCAATTTCATCATCATCAAGAATGTATGCCTGGCGGGTCAGCGGCAGGAATGCCGGGATATCGGAACCGCAGTAAGTTGTTTCGCCCGGAGTAATACCGATAGTAAGCGGTGATTCCTTACGGGCAACGAGCATATAATCGGGAATGTCAGCGTGACATACGACAATGCCGTATGCACCCTCACACTCTTTAACGGTTTCCATGACCGCTTCCCGCAAATTCATGCCTTTATCCATGTGCTCACCGATAAGGTGTGGGAACACCTCGGTATCGGTATCCGATTTGAATTCATGACCACGCTTGGACAATTCATCCCGCAGTTGCTGGAAGTTTTCAAGAATGCCGTTATGCACAACGGCAATTTTACCTTTGCAGTCAAGATGGGGGTGTGAATTTTTCGCAACAGGAGCGCCATGCGTTGCCCAGCGGGTATGACCAACGCCGAAAGCGCCTTCCATTGAATCAAACCAGCCATCTTTATTTATATCTGCAATACGGCCTTTTTCTTTTCTGCACTCAATTTTCCCATTGTTCACAACCGCGATACCCGCAGAATCGTAACCGCGATATTCAAGTCGCTGCAGACCTTCACGAATGAGTTTTGCAACGGGTACATCCTGTTTTTTAGTGATTAGACCAAAGATTCCACACATAAGTCCAGTTTCCTCTCTTAGGGTGTGTTGTTATGATTGTTTATTTGATTTCGAAATTCGTAAATCTGTGATGCGAGAAAGCCAAAAAAAATAATATATGTGGCTGTTAAAGGGAAAGGGTAAAAGTGTAGTTAACTGTAATCAAACAATATATTTAAGGTATATACACTATAATCACAGGTTTGCAAAAAGTATGAATTTGGGATTTATTTAGATTTTTCAGCCAATATAGTACGAAATAATTATTTTTTCAGGTAAGGTTTTTCATATACAGTAGAGTTGTTGCATAATTTGTTTTTAGGGGTTAAAAGTGTTTTTTTAAGTATAAACAGCATATTTTTCATGTTAATTTTAATTATGCAACAAGTCTAGTATATTTTAGCGGATATACTTTTGTATTTATAGCTGTCGAACAGGGAGTGGTTGATAGTGCTTTTCCGGTTTTCTCTCTACGGTTTCCTGAAAAACCAGCGCTACTTTGAACCCTTTCTCCTGCTGGCATTTCTTCAAAAGGGACTCTCCTTTACTCTCATCGGCATGCTTATCGGTTTTCGTGAAATCTGCATTAATATAATGGAGATTCCTACCGGCGCTGTTGCAGACGTGGTCGGCCGCCGCAAATCAATGATATGTTCCTTTATTGCCTATAGTTTCTCATTTTTAATTTTCGGGGTATCTGAGTCCTTGTGGATGTTGTTTTCAGCGATGTTTTTCTTTTCCATAGGTGAGGCCTTTCGGACCGGCACCCATAAAGCCATCATTTTCGACTGGCTTTCCAGGCAGAACCGGGAACATGATAAAACAAGGGTATACGGTTTTACACGGTCATGGAGCAAACTGGGCTCTGCATTCAGTGTTGTAATTGCAGGAATCCTGGTATTTATTTCTGAAAATTATTCCTTAATTTTTCTATTATGTATCATACCCTGTGTGGCCAATATTATTAACTTTGCAACCTA
Organism: uncultured Fibrobacterota bacterium; assembly: GCA_964543525.1. GTDB lineage: Bacteria > Fibrobacterota > Chitinivibrionia > Chitinivibrionales > JANQEN01 > CBDVBE01. Next base: position 23,916 of record CAZIYW010000066.1, read on the forward strand.
TCCGGAATATCTTGATGGCAACCGGTATAAGAATGCCGGTGTTGTTTCCATTATAAGAGTCTTATTTTCCTCTCTGGGCTCCAGTATAAAATCAGAAAAACTGAGAAGATTATTGCTTGAGTCTATGGGGTATGAAGGACTCTTTAAAACAGTCAAGGATTATATGCAGCCTGTCCTGCAGTCGACCGCCCTTGCCCTGCCGGTATTTCTACATTTCAGCGGGAGACAGCGCACAGCCATACTGGTAGGCGCAGTCTATTTTATGCTGTATATATTAAGCAGCATTGCTTCAAGAAAAGCAGATGCGTTGGTGAAAAAAACGGGACATGAGTCAAAAGCAGCTTCCGCATTATGGATTCTGTATCTGCTGGTATTTACCGTGCTTGCAGCAGGGATTCTCGTCCGATATCCACTAATGATTATTGTTGCATTCGTGTTACTGGCTGTCCTGCAGAATTTCTGGCGACCTATTCTTGTCAGCCGGGTTGCTACCCTGTCGGATCCCGCACAAAGCGCCACTATTCTTAGCATCGAGTCACAGTCAAAGTCGCTTTTTGTTGCAGTATTTGCTCCGCTTGTTGGGTTGACGGTTGATGCTGTTGCTAAAGTAAACGCAGATTGGCGGTTTCTGCCGGTTGCCGCTCTGGGGATTGTGATATCGCTCGGCATGGCAGTCACAGCAAATGGTGTTAATACAAAAAAGGCAAACAACCGGATATAACCGGCTCTGGATAATTCTTATAATTATTCTCGTAAACTGACCGGGTATCATCGTACCTCCAGCAGTTCTTATATCTCAGCAGTATTGATATTTTAAAAAAATATGGTACAATGCGGTATATGCCTTTACTACTGTTTTATATGAGGAATATCCGGATAGTAAAGGTAAATTTCATTATTTCATCAATTCAAGGAGCGTTCATGTCTCTTTCCTTACGTGGTTTTTTTCAGACTCTTTTCATTGTGTGCGATCGTATTGCTCCTTTCATGCCTGACCGATCCCGGTGACGACGATACTGATGATCCTGATCTTTTACCACCGGCAGCACCGGATTCGATATGGGTTGATTCGGTTACGAATACGGGTTTCAAGGCTGTCTGGAATTCCGTAGACAGCGCGGATGGTTATTATCTTGTTTTGCATGATACTTTTTCTACAGCGCTTGATACTATTACCACGGCAGATACTTCGTATTCCTTTTCCGGCCTCATCACTCATGAAATTTACATGGTCAGTGTCGCCTCATATAAAGGCACACTCACCAGTGAAACGTACACGGGATATGGGACTGCGGTGATGTACCGTTTCAGGAATCCACCCAATGTCCGGCTTGCCGGGATAAGCCGGGGCAGCGCAACCATAACTTTTGATCCGACTGAGGACAACATGAAACCTGCCGCTTTCTGGTACCGCGCCTATCTTTGTGATTATAACGGAACCATACTGGATTCACAGGATGTCGATTCATCGGCTCGTCCGGTCACCGTTACCGGACTTGATGCGAATACCGCTTATAAAATAAGCCTGGTGACCGCCTGTTCTCTTGGCGTTAATGCTGTTGACTCCAACTGCTGGTACGATACGACCGCCAGTCAATACAATATTAAGCAGTTCCCGTTCATTTACGTCAGTACCTATACCACACCGACAGCGGTAAATGATACAAGCATGGTACCGATAAAGGGAGGTATCTATGTTATGGGATACTTCTGGGAGAAGGACAGTGCGTCAATTCTTATAAACGGGCCTGTTCATGAGGTGATTGTTTTATCTTTCCATATAAGTAAATATGAAGTAACCGCAGAGGAATATATGGCATTTCTCAATGCGACGACAAGTGCATTATCCACGAGTGATCCCTGGCTTCTATTCAACGGAGATACACTGGGAGATACGAGCAAAGTATACTGGCCGCTTACCTGCGACGGGCCAACGTTCAGTGTCAAGACCGGCAAGGAGCGATACCCGATGCTTGGATTGTTCTGGCATGGCGCCGCAGCCTATTGTAACTGGTTGTCAGCGCAGAAAGGGCTTGACTCATGCTACAACGCGCAATGGGAGTGTGATTTTACGAAGAACGGCTGCCGCCTGCCCACAGAGGCGGAATTCGAGTATCTTTCATCGCGCGCGGTTACCGGGTATAAAACACGTTTTACCTGGGGGTTTGAATGGAAAACCAATGAGGCGGTAGTATTTACATCCGGCCCTTCACAGGTGGGAAGCTGTGCATCTTTCTACGGTATATATGACCTTGCGGGAAACGCTATGGAATATGTCAACGACTGGAGCGATATGCAAACGGAGTTCAGCGATACCTCGATATACTACGGTCAGTGTGCGGCAGAGGGGGTTGTAGTGGACCCGCGCGGCCCCGCATCACAGGTCCAGAACTATCACCATCTGATGCGCGGCGGATCTTATGAGCTTGGTATGAAAGGCAACCTGTCCGCCTAACGATATTCAAATCACTGCTCTAATTCCGCGGATTATGGTTTCAGGGTGGCTATGAGCGCCAATTAATAGTATTTTCTGCAGGCGTATATCAATAGTAAATACCTGCGGGAAGCTTACATTATTTAAGGTACTACACAAACAGTACTGCACCGGCTGTCTGACATTCCCTCATGCATCAATTCCGTATAGTAGCCCGGTTTGGTTTTTTCCTTCTCGGCTTTCGTGTGAAAGGACGGCAATATATTTTATTTATATATATTGACAATAAATAACGACACTTTGATCGGTATATCGGAAAAAGTTCAAATAAAGTAATAATGCATAATTACCAAAAGGGTAGTATTAAAAAGTGTAATACTACAACACTATGGGCTCGTGAAAAAATAACTTTACATTTTAACTTGACTTAATGGTATAGTTCCAATTGGGGAAGCAATACTCTACTCGATCTTCGGTACATGTAAAATGAATGACATTAATCCGTATGAATATATTAAAGACGTGCTCGATAGAATCCAGGATTATCCCAGCCACAAAATCAAAGACCTCACGCCTGTCGAATGGGAAAAATTACAAAAATCAGATGACATGGGATAACAGAACGGATACAGTAATTTTCTCACCAATCAGAATCCTTTATCACATAATTTTATTGATAGATTTATTACCATATAACAACCAAGCTCACCTGCCGCTATGTAGCAACAGCCTAATATCAGTCAGGTGGATCTGTATTGTTATGTTTTAATTTGCAATGGTAACCTAATTCCAAATTATTTTAATAATATCAAAAAGTAATTTCTGTCGTACCTCTATTGCTTCTTGATCATATTTTTCTATTGGGTTGAATTCTAAATTATGTTTTTTACAGAATTCACTAAAATCAGGATTTTTATGATAAAATTCTTCAGTAAGTGTTCTCACCCACAAAGTTCCATGTGAATAGGTCTTTAGTTTATTTTCAAATGTTTCATTATTTGATGAAAGATTATCCATTCCCTTTAAAATTAATAAAGAACCTAATCGATTGTAGATTCCAACATTAAAACAGAGTATTTCCGATAAAATTACCTTTTTTATTCTCCGGTAGCGTATTTTACTTTTCTTGAAATAATTAAACAATGAACCCTTAAAAAGAAAGGAAGAATGATTTGGTTTGTTTTAGGCAACTTTCCTTATCATTCTTCCTACAAAAATACTCGTTTCTATAAGATATTTTACGTATCCCCCCCGGATACAAGGATTATTGTCAGTCAGGTAAAGATTTTCACCCTTCACCTCCATTGGTTTGTCCTTTTTGCGGGTCTCAGTCGTGTTTGCACGGTCATGGCTGGTATAAGCGTGTTGAGCTTATAACCGGGTATGAGAATAGCTATGGGCCATTTTACATATACCGTTATCTTTGTACCTCAAGCGGCAAGACCATTTCCATGCATCCTGATTTTTGTGTTGCGTATAAACGATATCTTCTTGGATATGTTATTACCCTCCTTGAAAAGCATCTTCTTACTGATACAAGTCTGTATAAGCTGTGCCGTGAGCACCACGTATACACACGCACGGTAAAACGATGGCATAAAGGATTTCTTGCTGATGAGACGGCAAAAAGGATTTGTTTTCTGCCACACAGTACTGCTCCTCCCGGACAGTTATTTTTAAAAGAGTTATTCACATTTTTTGTTACTTCAGGTAATGGTATAGCTGCCCAGGGCGCGGCCTCTGGACTCATACGCCTTTGTCATACCTTTTCGTGCTCATTGTACTGATATGGTATCCTGATAGTCTTTAGATACTCCTCTATACCGTCACTGTTTACAGATTTATTACCCCGAAAAGAACCATACTCTTTTCTCTTTTATTCCATCCCACAGAGAAGGCTCTCTAGTTTCACCATACGCATGGCCTTAATTTTTACGACAAACATTTTTTATTTCACAAAGGAGGTTTGCTGTATGACAGAAGAGCAACGGGAAAAAGTTGCATTGTTTCGGTATGGGGTTATTGGTTCACTGGTGTCTGGTGAATTATATCACGGTGAGTTAAAACAGAAGATTCGAGAACTGTGTAAACGTCGCTATACCATTCCGTATTCCAATCGGAGTACTATTGGTTTTGGTACCATTGAAGAGTGGCTGCATCATTTTCGACGTGACGGTATTGAGGGGCTTAAACCCCGGTACCGTAGCGACAAAGGTACCTTACGCACTATACGAAACGATTTGAAGGAACGGATTATCGCGTGTCGGCTTGAACATCCGCGGATGTCTGCCCAGACCATTCTTGACAAGCTTGTCGCTGATAGTCTTATGAAACCAAACGAGGTATCAAAAACGAATGTATATAAGCTGTTTCAGCACTATCTGCCAAAACGTATTGCCGGTAAAACCGGAAAAGAGCAGAAACGGTTCGAGCACCGTTATCCCAACGACTGCTGGCAGGCAGATACCATGTACGGGCCGTATATCAAAGAAGGGAATGGTGGCAGGGCACGCAGAACCTATCTTATCGCCTTTATTGACGACAAGTCCCGTCTTATTGTCGGTGCACAATTCTTTTTCTCTGAAGTAACCGCCAATATTAAAACCGTTTTGCGTCGCGCAGTGGTTACTTACGGTGTGCCGGCAAAACTGTTTCTTGATAACGGAGCTCCTTGGTGCGCTGAGGATA
>CAZIYW010000067.1:0-28622 GCA_964543525.1 uncultured Fibrobacterota bacterium
ATAAGAATAATCGGTGGTTGTTTAAAAGCAGGGTCAAGTCTACTATAATTACCTCCTATCCTTTTAAAGATCTCATTTTTTTCTGCTTGCTTATTTTCCTTCTTTTGGGATACCTGTGGTTTAAAGTGCCGGGAGACAAGTAAGACTATTCATAAGGTTGGCAGGAGATGAATCGTCCTGCCATGGTAAATCAAACCACGATAAATAGGTGTACAAAATAAAAAATTATTTTAAAAGGTGCAGAAAATTCTACCGTCCCTACGATTAACGCATTTTTTAAAAGTCAATATTTCAGGAAAATATTTATTATATATTGAAAAAATTTCATAATGAGATTCATAATTCTTAAAAACACTGTGACTTATAAAAGCGTCTTAATTACATTTTCCACGTTCCTCAATTTTTGTTCAAGGTGCAATATGGATAGCTGAAGACCCGCGATTTTCTGTATCGCCCATCCGGCGAATACCTGTTCCTTAGCATGCGCCAATTCCGGGTTATCCGATGCAACTTCATTCCAGTGTGTTTTGAATTCCTCAATCAGTTTTTTAGAGTGTTCTTCGGCATCCACCTCGGCTATAAATTCATCGAAGTCGAACTTTTCTTCCATTGCATTGCCTCCTGTAATTTAGAGTTTGTCCGCACGGCATTCGTAATTTATTATGAATTGAACCGTACGGGAAGTGCTTGATTGTATCTCTCGAGATTGCATCCACCTTCCTTCTCACCGGCGTCATCGATGACCCATAAAAATAGTAGTGAAAATAGCTCCTTCCGAGGATAATCGCGAGCCGAAGTATGACTTTTTCCTGTTCTATAATAGACATACATGATTTGAAACTCTAAGGTTTTTGCACGCACGGGTGCACTGAATGAGTGTGACCTAGAAGGAAGAAGAAAAAAGACTGTGTGGCCTGAACACTTCGACCAGCTAAGTGCATGCTTAAATGCAAGTCTAGCTGAAAGAGGAAAAAAATGTCTGAACCGCAGACTTGTACTGAGCGGTGTGGAAGTATGAAGTCGTAGATGGATGGATTGCTCAGATAAAGAAAATATTTCTGTTTTTATGTATAATTTTTCTTGTTGAATTATTTAAACACTCTTCATTTGAGCTTGCTGACCTACAATCTATGTAATACTATACATAATAAATGATACTCCAAAAAAGTATGATGATTTATATTATTGCAGTTTAGTAATTTACTTTAAAAATTGCATAAAGAAGACAGTTATGGGACTAAATAAAAAGGTATTACAAGAAATTCAGAGCAGGATCGAATCGGATTTTTCATGCATAATTTCTTCAGTTCAATATGTGAAAACAGGTGGTTTTAAACATGTATATAAAGCTGAAGTAAATGGTAAAATAGAGGCATTGAAAATTTTTGAAATACCGGACCTGTCTCAACATCCCGATTCAGAAGAAGTAAGAAAGGAAATTGTTGGCCGTGCATTACGGGAAATAAATATACTGAATGATTGTTCAAGCCCTGAAATAGTCAAATTGGGTTCTATTACCACCACCGACTATGAAATAGGAGCAAATAGATATATCGTATATTCAGAAGAATTCCTTGAAGGGAAAGACCTTGATAATATTATTAAAGAGGAAAATATTACTCCCGGAGAGGATGAATTGAAAATATTGTTTCTTTCACTGGTTAAAGCTATTCAAGAGATATGGAATTTAAAACAATGGGTACATCGTGACATAAAGCCGGCAAATGTAATGAAAACCAAGGATACAAAAAGACCGTTTGTATTACTCGATTTGGGGATTGCATATTCTGCCAGGGGAACCCGGTTAACTTTTAATCCTTTGAACAGAATGCCAATCGGGACTCATAGATATATGGCTCCTGAAAGATTAATTCCGAGTCAAATGCATAACATTGATTACAGATCTGATTTCTACTCTGCTGCTGTTTCTGTATTTATGTACGCCTCAGGAAAACACCCATTACGGATTGGCATCAAAGAACAGTATGAACACACTTTTTATAAAACACTTAATGAGTTGCCAACGCCACTAAAAGACTTGCGTACGGATCTGTCTGATGATTTTTGTGAACTTGTTGACAATATGATGAACAAAAGACCGGCCTTACGACTGTCTAACTTTTCGTTAATTATTAACCGTTTGGAGTTGTAATTATGCGTCTATTTGCTCAAAATGGTTTTCAAGAGGGGAAAAAGATTGAAAATGGTATAGAAAAAAAAGTCATTGATGGTATTATATACAGCCCGCGAGATGTCACCTACACTAAGCTTGTTGAAAGATTAAAAGAGCTAAAAAAACGTTTTAATTATATTGAAGCTCTATTTGATCCACAATTCTATGGTTGCTTTTTTGCCGGTGCAGAAGATGCCAAATTAGGAAACCTCCTCTCTGACTACGATGGTTATTTTCAACCTCGAAGGAGAAATGCTTTAGAGAGAGAAAAACAGGTTGAAGAGGATTTATATGCAACCATGAAGTTTCAAAAATCGTTGCCTGAATTGAGTGCAGTTATAGCTCCTAATATTTATATACCGCGGACATTAAATTCTATTGAAGCTGTTATTGCTAAGAATTTTATACGTCTTGCCAGGGGAGTATATTCAAAATTAAAGGATAAGAGACCTCTTTATGTAACACTTGCTCTGTCTCGTGAAGCACTGATGAATTCAGAGGAACTGTTGGAATTTTTAAATGAGATTACTCTTATAGATGAACCGCCGGATGGTTTTTATTTACTCATTGGCGCTCGCAGTACCAGCTATAGAACGGATATTTATAATGCAGATGTTATTGCCGGCTGGTTGTTATTAAATTATTCCTTATCAATTAATGGATATAAAGTTATTAATGGATTTTCAGATATTGTTACTCCATTCTTGGGCGCCAGTGGAGCATATGCTGGATGTACAGGCTGGTGGTCAAACTTGAGAACATTTTCATTGGAACGTTTTCAGTATAGACCTTCTGGCGGTAGACGACCTGTACAAAGATACCTGTCAACAAAATTGCTTAATAGAATAACATTTTCCGAATTAAATCAAATAAATAGTATAGGAATTGATGTATTAAATGGGCTTTCATCAGATGCTTATTATTTAAAAACAGATGATTTGGATGAAGATAAAATTCCCGAATCTAATCAAGAAATAGAACAGAGCTGGGAAGCGTTAAAGGAATTAAATAATTCTTTATTTAATATGAAATCGAAAGTACCGGAAAAATTAAAAAGTTGTCTCCTGGCCCTTGATTCTGCTGATGATTTATATCAGAAAATACCACTACAATTAGATCCAAAATCCAATTCTGAACATATTGAACCGCTTCAAGAAGGTATAAGGGCATTTGCCCGATTAGCTGGGATCAATATTCCCAAGGATTAATGATTTCGCTTTCCTGTGGATTTCCTTGTGGCTTGCTTTTTTATATCGGGGTGTGAATACCTTTTTAATCATGCCATTTCGGACATTATAGTACCATAGTCCGATATTTGATTTTTTAAACAGTTCCACTTCACCGTTTTTATTAATATATTGTTCATACGGCATTACAACGATTGATCTATTGGCATAATATGTATAGCGAAACGCCTGGGTCAAAGCCCTTCTCCAGTCCTTCAATTTAGTTTCGAATGCGGTGATTGACCATTTTTCCAATGATTTTGAATTTTTATTTTTCGGTGAAAGCCAGATAAGATCGGCAATACCAAAACCGGAGAGTGCAAATTCCTTACCCCAAATTCCTTTATTTCGTTCCTGTGAACAAAGTTCCCGTTGAAAAGAATGAGCAAAGTTGGATTCACCCCTTTTCCTTTTCAGATGTAAGGGGAGATTTTTTCTGGGATTATAATTATTGAATTTAAGAGTTGTTGTTTTTGGTTTCATATAACGATATAAATGTATTCAATTTATTTACTGGAAACAAGGGAAACGCTTCCTTGTTTAATAATATAACAAATTATAATAAGATGTCAATTTTTGATTTTCTCTAAACAGCCTAATCATTTTATTTATTTATCGATGCGTGTCTTAATTATCTTTAAGAAGTAATGATTTCACAGATGCAGAATAAGGATGGATGTGTTCTTTTTATCTGCGTTATCCTATAATCAGCGTTTATCTGCGGTCCAGACAGTGTGTTAGGGAGATTTATAAAAAATGGCAGACTACAAACATTCCGACTTAACCCACAAAATAATCGGCTGTGCAATGACCGTCCACAACACGCTTGGCAACGGCTTTCAAGAAAAAATATATCAGAGAGCACTGGCTATTGAGCTGAAAAAGAATGGGCTCTCATTTCATCGTGAACAGGAGATGCCTATCTTTTATGACGGGCATGAGATTGGTACGAGGCGAGTGGGTTTTTTTATTGAAAATGTTGTTATGGTTGAATTGAAAGCTTTGACACAGATTGAAGAAGTTCATTGGGCGCAGACGATCAATTATCTGGAAGCGTACAATCTTAAAGTTGGTTTACTGATTAATTTTGGCGCGAAGAAGCTGGAGTTTAAGAGGTTTGTGAATAGCAAGAAAGTGTGAGGACAGCAGACTTTACAGAGCGGTGTCGAAAGTATAAATTCGCAGATAGATGGATGAAGCAGATAAAAATAACTATATCATGGTATCTGCGTTATTATCATATTTAAATAAAAAAGTTCATATTTTATTATAGGAATAGATACAAGTCATTGAATATAATAATAAGTTGAGCGTATTCTTATTTGATATGGCTTTAGAAATACGCAAAAAGTATAATATAAGCATGAAATTACCGGAAAAAATATCGCCATGCCCGATTGTCGAAGCAATTGTAGAGATTCGATTCCAGCCTTCATTACCTCTTGATGCTGTTTTCGGAATGGTATATAGTGCTGTTAAGGATGATTTTTCTACTACTGAGAAATTACCTATTCTTCAACTACCGGAAGCTGTGAGAGATCAAGACCCTAATTTAAGATATAAACCTCACTACCGACTCAAAGGTGAAAAATTTCTCATGAATGTTGGTTCTCGGGTATTATCCGTTATCAATACCGGAGACTATATAGGATGGGACAAGTTTTTTGAGAAAATTAAGTCTGTTCTTGTAAAAATTGAACCACTTAAAATAATGGATAAGATAGTTCGAATTGGCATTCGTTATGTAAATTTCTTTGAAGATTTAGATATATACGATAAGATTAATTTAAAAATTAATTTTCATGATCAACCATTCGCCGCCAAACAAAAAACTTTCAAAGCGTTGATGGACAAGTCGCCGTTTATATCTAATCTTCAGCTAGTAAATAATAACCAGGTAAATGTAAAAGGGCAGATAGAGACGGGTTCTGTGCTTGATTCAGACAATTATATAGAGAATTTGAATGGGATACCATACTCAGATTTAGAGAAAGTTATTAATGCCGGCCATCTGGTTGAGAAGGAGATTTTTTTCAGTCTGCTTACTGATGAATACATTAATACCCTTAATCCTGTTTATAAGGACTAAAAATAATGTCTGATGCTTCTACCGGTGTTGTAAATTATATAATTCCATTTTCACTCACTATGGGTGCAATTCTTTGTCCTGAAATTGATGAAGGAGTATCTGACCTTAACAATATTGGAATGTATTCTCCCACTCAGGAAATTGTAACAGGCATTAACGAGAATGACAGGGGTTCCTATTCTTCTGTCCTAGATAATCAAAGTCAAGACCTTGAATATGTTGCTGCTCTCCATGAATTTGTATCCACATTAGTACAAGAATCCAGAGATTTGGATATAGACATTGCAGATGCATTGGATGACTATTTTTGGGAATTACTATGATTTCGTTTGATAATATCAAGATATACCTTCCCAAATACCTGTCAACAGAATCCGAAAAAAAACTTTTCGAAGAGATAAAACAGTTTCCAGACAATATAGATCAGCGATTTTATACCGATTTTCTTATGAGGGAAGAGACGATTTTTCAAGGAGACGGTCTGTCGGACCTGCTTGTTGTTGATATGAAAAATAATAGAATCGATAAGGCTCCTTCATTAGTACTTTCAAACTCGTGCGATATTTCTCTAGAAAATAAGCGTTATTTTCCAGCACAAATTTGTTATGCGCCGATTTTTAAACTATCAAAATATCAAAAGTTTCTTATGGAAATTGTTGGTGTTGAACCGGCAAAGGTGGTGGAACATCTGTCGGTGTTAAGGAAGCAGTATTATACACAGATTTTTTATTTGCCCAAAGGCCGGCTTTTAGATGAAGAATCTATCGTATTTCTCGACAGAATAAACCATTGTAGTAATAAAATTATACCAAGAGAAACTTTACAAGATCTACGATTATTTACATTAAGTAATTACGGATTTTATGTTTTTCTCATAAAACTTTCAATCCATTTTACCCGAATGCGAGATAGTGTAGATAGGTGTTAATACACCTCCCTCACCAACGTCCTTGCTTTAAGCTCGACATTCAGGTGGGAAATATTTATCTTATCAATTTAGGTGTTATTTCTTTAAAAGTTTTTTGTCTCACCTTCTAAGGGTAACTATTATATCCCCTACCCTGTCCCGGCAGAATAAGCTTGATATATAAACGATCTTCCGCCATTATCTCTTCCTTGTCCTTTTACGTTTGGAATAAGTTCTACTCATGGTGGCTTTTGAGCAGCCTGCGATTTCTCCGATAATAGTAAGGCTGTACAGGTCCGGATTTCGGGCAGTTAAATATTTTTTTAATTTTGTTAAATCATTAAACGTTTCGGTATTGATAATACTTTTTCCATCGTTTTGTTCGGGTTTTAACGATAATAAAATAGTCACGGCGTCACGAAGTGTTGGTTGATTTCCAGAAATAATAGATTGTTGAAGCAGCCTTGAAGAAGTGGATTTTATCGCAGCACCTGAATAACCTTCAGAAAGGTCTGCCAATACCTTGATATGTTTATCATGGAAATGTAATTTCTCTGCAAAATAATCCCATAGAGCCTGTCTCTGTTCAAATTCCGGTAATCCGACGTTGAGTAAAAAATCGAATCTGCGCCATATTGCCGGGTCAAGCAATTTTTCATGGTTGGTTGCCGCGATTAAAAGGGCGTTTGACGAATGCGAGTCAAGGTTCTGGATAAAGCTATTCACGACTCTTTTGAGCTCTCCCAGTTCCTGCTGATCGTTCCTGAACTTGGCTATTGCATCGAATTCATCAAGAAGGAGAATGCAGGGTGTTTTTGAAGCGTATTCGAAAATGGCCTGAATATTTTTAGCGGTACTGCCTAAAAAAGAGGAGATCAATCCATCAATACGAGCTGTGTAAAGCGGTAATTTCAATTTAAATGCTATGTATTGTGCAAGATGTGTCTTGCCGCAACCCGGTGGCCCGTACAGTAATAAATTCGTGCCTGTTAATACATCGTTCGCTTCAAGTGTGGCACGTGATTCTATAACAACCAGATAATCGTCGATTATCTTTTTCTGTGGTTCGGCAAAAACAAAGTTAAGAACGTTTTCACCTATTTCAGTTTTTTCGAGTAAAGGGAATCGGGATTCTCCATCAACAGGTACAGGTTTATTCTGTTCAACTTGTGCAGGATGTAGCTTATGGATTTCTTTTCCAATAATCGATCGCAGACGCCTGGCCCCTGTTTTGTCGCCGTCACTCTCAAGTTTTTCAGCTAAAAACAAAGCGTAATTTTTTACTTTTTCGCCATCGAGACGAATCGCACCTTCGATGATTCTAAAGAGTTCGGATAGATATTGATTCGTTGCCATAGATTCAATATACAATGATTGTGTAACGAATACAAGAAAATTGAAACGATTTATATAGAATAAGAAACAGTATGATAAAAAAATGAAACGAAGCGGGGAAACTTGCTTCTTGTAGTTATATTTTTAATCCGTTTCAACGGATTTAAAGACGGGTTTCAACCCGTTGCTTTTAACTCTTCGCTATATGTTAAACCACTTTTTACACGTATCTATTAAAAGGAGAAGGCTGTTGTCAAAATATATTAATTATTATATTTATATTTTAACTATCTGACTACATATATTATTTGTAACGAATTTGAATTCAATATATTAACAGATATTAGATTAAAATATAGTTATAAATATTGTAGTCAATTGAATAATAATACATTGAAATATCTATTGACAGAAATCGTTTTTGTCTATATATTTCCATAGTATAAAAGTAAAGGTTGAGGTAAAAATGATACAAATATTCGAATATACTGATTACCGGAAGTATCTCGCTGACTGGTACACAGGAATGAAGGCTGAGGATTCCCACTTCTCATACCGCTATATTGGTACTTCTGCGGGAATCGATGCTGGAAATCTTGCCAAGGTTATCAAAGGACAGCGTAACCTCTCTATTCCAGCAGCTCTGAAACTTGCCGCATTCATGAAACTTGCCCGGAAAGAGAAAGAGTATTTCCAGAATATGATCCTCTTCTGTGATGCAAGGAATCATAAAGATAGGAAACGATATTTTGAGGCTATGATGACATTCAAGGAATCCAATGTGCGGATTCTTGATGCTGCCCAGTATGAATTTTATAACAAATGGTATTATACTGCAGTCCGTGAAGCTCTGGCCTTTTTCCCTTTCAATGGAGAAAACTGCAGCGAGCTGGGGAAAATTATTATTCCGTCTATTTCAGCAGATGAAGTTAAAAAGGCGATTGATCTGCTTCAAAAACTGGATTTGATTGAACAGAATAAAAAGGGATTTTATAAACGTAAAGATGCTCTTATTAGCACCGGCAATGATGTGCAGTCTCTGGCATTGAACAATTTTATAATCAATACGATGAAACTTGCCGAGCAGTCGATAACCCGTTCACCTGGTGAGATCAACCTTTCATCCGTATCACTTACCCTGTCGGAGAACGATTTTAAAGAGGTGCAGAGTGAAGTTCGCGCGTTCCGCAGGCGAATCATGGAAATGGCGAAAAAGAGTATGAAGCCGCAGCGGGTGTATCAGTTTAATATGCAGCTTTTCCCGTTAACAAAATCAATGAAAAGGACGGGAAAATGATGCATACATTACGAACTGATATACCGCTCCTTCTTGCGCTTCTGGTTTTGTCATGCAGTTATGCACCGGTTCAGGTTGCCGATTCCGGCGGTGGATCTGAGGTGGAAATTACCGGTAAAATATTTAACCTGAACGGCTCACCTGCGATGCATACCAGAGTGCGGCTTATACCTGCAGATTACGATCCGGTTGCCGATGCATTTCTGCCGGATTCATTGGCAGATACGACAGATGCTTATGGTACCTATGTTGTAAAAACTAAAAGGGGTAATACCTATAACATTGAAGTGGTTCATTTCTACAATGGGACACGAACATTTATTAAAAATATAAGCAGTGATATTGACTCCACAGAAAACTCGCTTGAGATTGCTCCGGACACACTGAAACCTGCCGGTACTCTGGTTATCCCGTTGCCCGATTCGGCAAATTACGACGGCGGGTATATATTCATCACCGGTACATCAGCCTATGTCCGTATTGACAACAACTCAATAACGGATGGTTTTGTCGTAATAGATTCAGTTCCGGCAGGTGAGATGCCCGCAGTTGTATACTCCGTAATAAATGACACTTCGGCAGATAAGACGCTGGCCGATTCAGTAGCGGTTGTCTCCGGAGAGGTTGTGGTGGTGGATGCCTTTACCGAATGGCAATTTTCGAGAAGAATCTGTCTGAACACCACTCCCGGTGGAGCCGATGTTGCCGGTAATGTATGTAACTTTCCCGTTCTTGTCCGCCTGAGAAACGATAATTTTAATTTCAGTGAAGCTCTGGAGTATGGTGAGGACTTACGCTTTACCAGGGCAAACGGGGTGCCGTTACCGTATGAGATCGAGGAGTGGAATTCACGGAGTGTCCGGGCAAATATATGGGTAAAGGTTGATACGGTTTATGGCAATGACTCGACACAGTACATAAAAATGCTCTGGGGCAATGCCGATGCTGTTGCAAAAACCAATGGTGCTGCGGTATTCGATACAACTAACGGATTTGAAGGCGTGTGGCATCTGGATCAAACGGGGAGTGGTGTGGAAGGTGAATTCACAGATGCAACTTACAATGGCAATCACGGGCAGGGTGGCCAGGGTACTGCTGAATATATCCCATCCATATCTGAAGCGGTCATTGATAAGGGGCAGGATTTTGACGGCATCGATGATCATATTGACTGTGGGAAAGATGCGAGCCTGAATATAACCGGGTATCAGATTACCCTGTCAGCCTGGGTGAAATATGATACTCTGACTGATTTTCTCGGTATTGTCGGTTGCAGTGGCTACACTTCCGGATATCGAATAGGTATTAATGACTGGGATGTTAACAACTTTGAATTTCAGCTTACCGGTGAGAATTACAAATGCTATTCTGAAGAAAACCTCTATCCCGGCACCTGGTACTATGTGTGTGCAACGTTTGACGGATCAAAAATGATGCTTTTTATCGATGGTTATAAAGACCCAAACGAATGTGCAAAGACTGACACAATTGATACAACACCGAGTCATGTATGGATTGGTCACGGTGCACAGACAGTAGGGACTGATTACAGCTATCCCTTTGACGGGGTAATTGATGAAGTCCGAATTTCAAGTGTCAGCCGCTCAGCAGACTGGATCAAGCTCTGCTATATGAACCAAAAGGAGAATGAACAGTTGATTGTTTTCGGAGAATAGCGGGTAAAGCTGATTTATTATTATAAATGAATTCCGGTTCTTTCTCTATCCGGAGTCAAGTGGAGGACAGGTAATGACACACGCCTATTCTGAAGCATATGACCAACAGGAGAGCGCTGTAAGAGGCAGACATTTTTTAATGTTATGCTGCATTGTTTTTATCACATATTCACTGCACGCGGAACATCCACGACTCTTTTTTTTCAAATCAGATATACCGGCGCTGCAGAAGAAGGCACAAACAACCCACAAAGAGATATGCAAGCCAATCATTGAATATGCAGATAAACTCATTGGTACAACACCTGCAGAGTATCCCGCCAATCCGGGATACAGTCCGTTCAGGGACGGTGGCAATATGCTCATACCCATGGCGTTTGCCTATGTTGTTACCGGTGATACCCAATATGCCGATTTAACAAAGACCTATCTTGAAGGATATTTGAAATGGCCGACCTGGGGAGGTTCCCTGAGTTTTACAGAACGGGACCTGACGCTGGCGTTCATGATTATGGGCAATGTCATTGCTTATGACTGGGTATATGACAAACTTGAAGACAGTTTGCAAGTTGCGGTAAAGAACAAGATTGCCCATCACGCATCTGAAATGTATGAAGCTGCATCGAGTCACTATACTTCCGCATGGAACAACTGGTGGGGATGGTCCTATGCCCAGAACCACTGGCATGTGAATAACAACGCCCTTGCGCTTGCCGCATTCGCTTTGGAAGGGGAAGTTGACAGTGCAGAAGAATGGATCGATCACATTATCCGTCAGTTTGCAATAGACAGTTTTGTGTGTGAAAGAGTCGGTGACGGTTCATGGCATGAAAGTATTCAATATCACAATGCCCGAATGACCCTTTCCCTGCCGACATACTATAATCTGAAACGTCTGAAAAACCGAGACCTGCTTCCGAAAAACTACCTGAAGAATTTTGTTTACTGGAGTCTCTATAACCATCTTCCGGCAACAAACCGGGCAGCATTGACTTTTTCATCCTATGTACCACCCTGGGGTGAAGGTATCCTTACCGGGCTTCATGGTATATTGCGGTTTGTTGCAGCGGAGTATGACAATGGTCATGCAGAATGGCTCACGCAACAGGTTGTCGATATATCCGGCAGATATCCCAATGTGTACAACGCACCCTATTATGTGTTCGAGTTCTTCTACTACGATCCTTCGATAAATCCGGTTCCGCCTGACAATCTGACACTTAATCGTACCTTTTCCGATATTGAGTGTGTTGTCTGGCGAACGGGCTGGGAGCAGGACGATCTGGTGTTCGGTCTTAAATGCGGTGCGTACGGCGGAAAGTTTTTCCGCGATCAGTTTCTGGCGGAGGCATATCCCTTTGATGATACCAATTCAATGATTCAGATAAATGTCGGCCACGACCAGCCGGATGCAGGTACCTTCTATTTGTATAGAGGACCCGTTGATCTGGCATCAGAGCTGCCTGACCGGCACCGGCTGGGTACCGCGTATCACAACGTTATACTGGTTGACGGAAAGGAGCAGTATCAGGCGGTGAATCATGCCGCTATCGCGAAGGATACCGACGGGAGGCTTGAGGCGGTATATACCACACCCGATTACAATTACCTGATTGCCGATGCAACCAACCGTTATCGGGATAAGAAAAGTGACAATGAGCCGGGCGAATGGATGATAGATGAATGCAAACGCCATGTCCTGTTTGTTAAACCGTCATACCTGATAATGGTTGACAACATTCGCTCCGGTGAAACCCATCGCTATGACTGGATATGCCATTTCTCAGATGACACCACCGGTTCGATTACTGTTGAAGATGACTGGATAAAAGGTGCAGCCAATGCTACGGACATTTTGGGAATAAAGGTATTATCGCCGGATACGTTTGCCGATACCATTGGATTCAGTGTGCCACAGAATTATACGAAAAACAAACCCTATATCCGCATACGGCCGTCTCAGAATATTGACAATGCACAATTTATAACGGTGCTGTATCCGACAACAGCTTCATCATGGTCGGCCAAACCGGACTTTCAACTGTTCGGCCTCACTGAGAAGGCAGCAGGAATACAGATGATAATCGATGGTGGCACAGCTAAACACTTTGTCAATTACAGTTCCGATAAAAGAGTTGCCATAACCGATTATATCCTTTCCGGCACAGCAGCAAGTGTGGTTAAAGCTATTCCGGACAATATGAATACATTATTCCTGTGTAACGGAGATACCCTTTCTGACAGCAGTGGTGCACGAATATTGCTGCAATCACCGCGGATAGTTACTGTTGAAGCGGTATATAGTAATCCGAAGCTCTCCCTGTTCGGTGACAGTTTGCAGGGGATAAAGATTTTCGGACCGGGAGTTGATGCCGGACAGGTGACGGTGAACTCCATTACAGTTCCGGCGACAAAAGAGGGTGATTACATTGTTGTTGGTGAGTATGTCGGGATTGATAACCATATGCATATTGAGATACAAAGAGTTGACTTTCAATTTTTACTGTCCCATTCTCAGCCACAGGTAAGGATAACATGTACTCCTGAAAGAACTGGTAAAGTTACCTGCCTAATATACGCAATAAACGGGAGGCTGATCTGGCGGGAAGAACATTTAATTTCACAGAATCGAAATTACTCATTTAACTGGTATGGAACTGATTTAACGGGAAGTTCTATTGGTGCAGGTGTATATGTTATTCATATTCACGGTGCCGGAATAAAATACAGTAAACGAATTTGTGCTGTTCGCTAAAGCTCGGGAAATGCACATGAAGTATCCAAAAATGTTTCATTTACTTGCTGTTTTAACCTCGTTGATTATGGGCAAAGATATCGGTATCAAGTTTACCGGTATAAGCATAGACCTTTCCGGTGCGGAAGGGTCTGATTATGTCTGTGAGCGGTTATGGTACGATACCACAACCGATGATGATATGGTTATTTATATGAAATCAAGTGTTACCGTCACCATGTCACATAATAGTGATAATATCATTGTAATCTCCGATCGAGTTCAGGATGCGGTTAACAACGAAGGTGATATATGGTATCGCATTGATGGTGATCAATGTGTCTTTAACGAAAAGTACACTACCTTTAACGATCCGCAGGGCCCTTTTAATCCGCAGATATACAATATCCTGCAGTTCAAATATTCAGTTTCGGGCCCGTTCAATTTGTCGGCCTTTAAAGGGAAAAACGGTGACAATGGTGAGCCGGAGTATGGTGATAAACACTTTCATTATGGAGTAGTCGATACATTCGGGGATGAGTGGCATACACTCATGTTCTGGGATGATGATTCTTCCCATGGAGGAGGAGGCCGGTCTGGGCATGCCAGTGATGGGAAAATTGTCTATATCATTCTCGATCCGAAAACACCTGCGATTACCTTTACCGCGCCGTCAGGAGAAGAGTATTATACGACACCTCCGAAAATGTACTATACTCCCCGTATCTTTCCGCAGATTAGCTATATAACTGCAGGGGTAAAGATTCGCCTTCTTAACATGACAAACAGTGAATCGCTGTATTACCGGGTAAATGCCGGGACCTGGTCGGAATATACCGGCGAAATAACCGCTTCTTCCATTTTTACTTCAGATAATACCATCTATGACTTTGAGTATCGGACAGGCACTGCCGGGACAGTCAAACTGCGTAAGATTCACTATACGCCATCACAGCCCGCTCAAACGGAGCAGCATCCGAGGTTATTCGTCTCAGACAAAACAGCACTTGCCGGTGTGGTGGCTAAAATGACCGGCGGTGATGCGGACTGGGCTGAATGGTATTCGGTAAAGGTTAAACGCCCTGCCGATGACTTTCTTTCCGTCAATTACCGAATGGGAAGGCGGGATCTGAAAGGTGCGTTTAACTATACCAGTTACTATTATATGATACGCGAAATTGCCAATAAACTGTTTCTGACCGCCCTTGCGGGTGTGGTTGAGACGGATGAGAAATATTATAAGCAGGTAAAAGAGGGGCTGTTGTTTTTGTACACGGTAGACCCAATTGGTGCGGAAAATAATGACCATCGCGGCGGCGGGCCGTGCAACGAGCGGTTTATGTATGCCAAGGGGAGATGTACCCAGTATACACAACAGGCGTATGATTTGCTGTTCGGCTATACAAGAGAAAATGGGTATGCAGAAGGGATGACTCCTATAGAACATATAAAAATACGGGATAATCTCGCAGGGCAGGCGGCAATACTCATTAAATATAACGATGGTAATGGTAGATATATTTTTATGGTTAATGCTGAAAAAAAAGAGTATGGTACCTCCCCGCGCGGAGCAAATCTTGAAGCAACCTACACAGCCCTTGCGTTGGCAATGCCATCATACAATACCCACTATTATGGGACAAGTGGTGCGGATTATACTACACCGGCAACGCATCTGTACGCACCTCTCCTGGAAATGCCTGTCAGATGGATGGATATGCATGACAATGGAACAATTACCTTTTCAGGTAATCCAGACTTTTACAATAATTCCTATTTGAAATACCTGTTTGAAGAGGATGGCAGTTATCTGGGTACGCACCGGGTCGGGTACATCAGGATGATGCTTGAGGATGTGCTTCCTTTTGCAAGGAATCGCGTGAATTTTGACGGTACGCACTATGAGCCTTTTGAAAACTTTATACTGAAAGATATTATCTGCCGGTACCCGTTTAACGGCAGAAGAATGCCGGTCACCTTTGATGAGCCGGGAGAAATCAATCTGCCGAGGTGGAATTATGCCTGGCTTGTGACTGATAAATTTAAAAATGCCGGATTGCATAGATGGCATATAGAAACGCCAACACCGATTGATATAGGGTATGAGAATTATCTGATAGATAAAAGCATCCCCGCAAAACCTCCTGCTAAAAGCAGTTATGTGAAGCAGAGTTGGGCAGTGCTGGCAAATAATCTTGCAGACACCGATGCGGTTATGCTGCGGATTCAGTTTATTAAAAGTGATATTACCAAGCATCGTCTCTATTATTCCATCGGGTACCGCGGCACCCATTTTAATATCTGCGGTTACGGCGAACGATTGGCTATTGAGAAGGGTGGGTATGGACAGGGAGACAATTCATTTCTAAATAGCAAGGCTCGGAAAAATACCATTCTGATTGATGGGGAAAATAATGAGCCCTATGCTCAACCACGCGGTAGATTTTTGAATCATATGCTGACACAGTCTCTTGACTACATGGCATACCGTACCATTAACGAATCGGTGCAAAACGATTGCTCATTCAAAAAACACGATGTCACACTCTATCGTCATATCTTTTTTCCGGATAAAAAATTCTATATATTTGCAGACCGGCTCATTTCATCTTCATCACACGACTATGACTGGTTACTGCACGGTGCAACCGGCGGTAACAATGCAGCCGATGCCTTTGTTATTGATTCCAACAGTGTCGTGTGGACCAAGCCGACAGGGGTAAAGCTTGCGGCTCACTTTCTTGCGGATGCTGCGATTTCCAGTGATACAGCGACAGACTTCATTGAAGAACATAATAGCCAATACATCTGTGAACCATATATTAAAGCGAGAAGAAACGGCAGCATTGTGTATTACTGCAATGTGCTTTATCCGGTTAACCACGGTATGAGTGCACCTGTGGTTAAAAAGGTCGATAACGCACTGGCACATGGAGGATTTATTACAGACGGGAGTGACAGCAGTACCATCTGTATTGCAATGCAAAAAGATTTTAGCAATCTCCAGACACTATCATTCGGGAGTATGAGTGCTAACGGTGCCCTGGTTCTGTATAAGGAAACCAAAGATGGCACCCTGAGTTACTTCAGCCTTATCCGCGGGAAACAGTTTTCCCATGGAGGTATAGCGTATGTGACATCCGACGGATTGCTAAATACAGTGCTTGAAAAAAACAATCATGGATATAAAGTTGTCGTTGACACGGTATCCGGTTCTCCAAAAACTGTCAGTATGACTTTTGGAGGGCTTTCTTCAAATACGCAATACAAGCATATTGTTTCTGGCGGTACTATTGATACCTTTACTACCGATGCCACCGGCAAGTATTCCTGTACCCAGCAGCTC
The DNA here is from genome assembly GCA_964543525.1 of uncultured Fibrobacterota bacterium. Classification (GTDB taxonomy): domain Bacteria; phylum Fibrobacterota; class Chitinivibrionia; order Chitinivibrionales; family JANQEN01; genus CBDVBE01. The sequence goes on from CAZIYW010000067.1 coordinate 16,784, forward strand.
GGTGGTAAGTATCATATAATTATCACTGATGATTTAAATTCCGCAGTTAAAACTTCATCAGTAAACACTAATGGGATGTTTTCATTTGTACTATTAAATTCGAACATTCGAACCGGTAGTCGAGTAATCAATTTTTCGATTCCTCGTGGCAATAACACACAAAATTATCAGTTGAGTGTTGTTGATGCAAGGGGCAGATGTGTATTCAAGATCACCGGTAAGTATAGAGAAAATACGATGATTCGTTGGGACAGTCTGAATTCACAAGGATCAGTTGTTGGCAATGGTATCTATTTTGTGCGTTTACACATGAGCAAATATAATATGCATAGAAAGATAGCTTTAATAAAGTAAATGGGGTAATAAAAACTTGAAAATTATAACAGGAAGAAAACAATGTCACAAAATCCTTTACCGCTAATTCATCATTGCCACATTACTTTTATCAGCAGGATAATTGCACCGGTCATTTTCGCGCTATTCCTGCTGTATAATAATTCTCTTTCGACAACCTACTATGTTTCCTCTTTATCCGGAAACGATACCAATTCCGGTACCACAACTGATGCATCCTGGAAATCCTGTCCCGGCATGGACGCATGGAGCGGCAGTGTTCAGTTACAGCCGGGAGATACTGTTCTATTCAACAGTGCCGAGATATGGAGTGCTTCCTCCGGAGCAAGCCTCCTGGAACCGGTGGGCGGTGTCGTGTATGACGGAAGTACCTGGGGTACCGGTACACGGGCAACGCTTCTTGCAACTGGTGATCTGGGTCGTGCGGTAGTTACCTATCGGTATGATCACCCGACAGAGCCGACTGTTGTAACAGGTTTTGATATCGATGCAGACGGTACAATAACGGCAGGCGTGGCCTTTCACTGGGGATTCGCACCGACCAATCTTGTGGGCGCAGCAAAGAGGCTTGAAGACTGTATCGTCCATGACGTGTTCAGTCTCCAGGAGAATGGTGATTATAAATACGGAATAGTTATCAGCGCCTGGGGTGGGGATACTATCAGTAATATTGAAGTTATTGATTGTAAAGTGTACAATATCTCCAGGTCCGGAATCGTCTGTTACCTTGGTAATGATGTTCCGCAAAACCTCGGGACAAATGTGCTGATACAGGGGTGTGACATCTCCAATACCGGGCAGGATCCCATATCGACAGGCAATGGTATTGCAGTGAAGAATCATTCAATCGGTACTATTGTCGAATATAACTATATCCACAATACCGCAGGTGGCGGTGTATCGATCACTACACATTCCGATACCGGCTTTGTCGGACCGGAAAACGTTACGGTTCGCTACAATATTGTCAGGGAATGCGGCGGCAGAAACGCAAGCTGCGGAGTAAATGTTGATTATATTGGTAATAAGAGTGCTGATATCTATGGAAACCTGTTTATCCGCAACGGTAATTCTGCCTTGCGTTTCTTTGACCGGTTACGGGACAAGGTCTCTGTCCGGTTTTACAACAACACCTGCTATAAGAACAACCAGCTGGCCGGTAACCGTGAGATTATGGTCCAGTGCGACAGTGCGGATATTGAGGATATCACCATTGCTAATAACATTATTTGTGCTGATTCGGGAATCATCCCACTCATTGACGATGGCGGTAATATTACTGCGCATACCAATAACCTCTTTTTCCGTGCGGATGGCGGGACGCTTGTAAAAGTAAACAGTACGAATTATACTGCAAGTGATATTGCGACCTGGGAATCAACATCGCAGATCGGTGATCCGCTCTTTTACAAACCGACAGATTTACCCTCCGGATTTATCGGAACTCCCGGTGTGGATATTAAGCCGAATACCGATGGGTTTACTTTACTTACAAACTCTCCGGCAAAGGATAACGGGACAGATTTAGGGAATGATTATACAGGGAGTATTAACAGTGTTACAAGGCCAAACGGCAATGGGTGGGATATTGGCGCCTATGAGTATGACGGCGCTATAGGGGTGATTGTCGCGCCGAAACCGGTACGGGAGCAAATTGATTTACAGATATTGGCAAATAAGACGGGAAGAGTGATTCTCTGCTCACCGGCAACCGGAAACGTGAAAAAGTTACGTATATATGATGTCGGCGGCAGGCTTCTCTATCGCAACGATTTACCGGGGGAAACAGTCTTGTGGAATGAATATGGCAAGGGCTGTTATATAGCACGTCTCTATATTGGAGAAGAGATACTAATCAGGCGATTTGTCATTTTTTAATGATTGGTAGTACGATTATGAAAAGAAATGTAGTGGTAATTAAAAAGCTGTTCTGGGTATTTCTCTACATAACACTGACTCAGAGTGCACTGTATTACGTTGATCAGGCACATCCTCAGGCAAGTGACAGCAATCCCGGTACGGAATCACAACCGTGGCTGACTATCCAGTATGCAGCAGATACTGCTCATGCCGGAGATACGGTAATTGTTAAAGAGGGAACATACAAGGAACGAATCCATTTTGGAGCCGGCCATACAGGCATGAAAGATAGCCCCATCGTTTTTAAAGGGGAGCCCCGCCGTTCTGTTACCATGTGGGGCTTTTATACCCGCAATTGCAGTTACCTCAGAATCGAAGGGTTTTCTGTTATTGGCGACACCTCTTTGACCGATTGGACTGATGGCGGTGGTGTATTTGTCTACAGTGATTTTGTTGAAGTCGTTGATAATTACTTCTTCGAAATCGGTATCGGTATTCGCAGTTACTGGCATGAGCCATATCCGAAAGGAGGATATGTTGCTGATAACAGAATGTACCGCTGTCAGTTTGGTATAACAATTAACGGGGTTGACTGGGTAATTGAAAGAAATGAAGTGGAGCGACTTGTTTTCAGTGGTAGCGGTGATGCTGACTATTCAAGGCTTTTTGGGGAGAACATAATATTTAGAAAAAACCATTTTCATGGTTCACGAGTAGATGAAATAGGTGCTGCCCATGTAGACTGCTGGCAGACCTTTACCAACAACGGCGAGTATCTCCGCAATGTCATCATAGAGGCAAATATTTGTGAGCAGTGTCATCAGGGGCTCATGGCGTCTAATGTGGATACCACCGATTGTCATGACATTATTTTCCGCAACAACATATTTCACGATTGCTGGGCTTGGGGGCTCTGCATTTATGACATCTCGAATTTTACAGTAGAGAATAACAGCTTTGTAAATATCAAATACCACGCCGCAGGATTCAACGGGAACTCCAAGGGTAATATTGTCAGAAACAATATTTTCTATAATGCCAACTCCGGTTACTGGGCAAAGGATGGCGGTGAGGTAACCGGCGACTATAATCTGCTTTTCAATACAACTGACGGCACCCCTGCACCGCATAATATTCTTGATACGGATCCGCTGTTTGTCGATACAGCAAATGATGATTTCAGGTTGCAGTCACATTCACCGGCAATTGATACGGGTATGGCTCTGACCGGATTTACTACCGATATCATTGGGACAACCCGGCCTCAGGGAGATGGGTGGGATATCGGTGCATATGAGTATAACGGTAATATCGGAACGATATTTTCAAACCATTTTTTACATGATTATAGAAACGGTTTTCAGGTAAAAATAACGGCGTCTGGTGTAAGGTTTTCTTTTCCTTTACCTGATGAGGGTATGGGCTGTCAATTCATTTCCATTTATGACCTCTCAGGCAGAAGGATAATCCGCCTTCCTGTAAAAATCTCAAATAGTATATACACAGCTTTCTGGGATGGAAAAAATAGGGTGGCACGATGTGCTCCGGGGTATTATATCGCCCGGCTGGAGAATATAGAAAAGGTAGTGAAACAGAGTTTTGTCCTTATACCATAGGAGAGATTGCCGTGATAAATAAATTATTGATTGTTGTAATAGTTTTCGTATCCTCAACTTCTGCGACAGTGTATTACGTTGACAGCGCCAGTGGAAATGATACCGATGATGGTAAGACCCTGACAACAGCCTGGAAAAGTATAAATAAGGCAAATCAACTGTTACAGCCGGGAGATACTGTTTATATACGCAAGGGCACCTATCGCGAATCTATCAGGCCAAATAATAGCGGTTCAGAAAATCTGCATATTACTTACAGCGCCTACCAGGATGAAAAGGTACTACTTTCAGGAGTTACCATAGCAATTAATCTCAAAGTCCTCAGCTATATAACTGTGGATGGCATCGACATCGAAAAGGTAGACAGGTATGTGGCATTTGACAGTTGCCATCATACATGCATAGCAAACGGCACATTTGACAATCACAACAGCCCGGAAGGATGGCCGGTCGGTATCATATTCAAAAACAACTCTCATCACAATAAGATTTACAACTGCACAATCGGACGGGTAGGCTACTGTACTTCCGATGACGATAAGGGCGGCACCATGACCATCGGGGTGTGGGAAGACACTACCGACCATTGTGATTACAATCTGCTTGAGAACAATGTGTTCTTTTACGGAGGACATCATATCATTGAGGTTGTCGGATCGCATAATATAATCCGCAATAACTATTTCCATAATGAAGAATGGATGGATTGCCAGCAGACAGAAACCGGCGGGAAATGCGGTAATAGATTAATTATTATCGGTTATAATCCCCGCCAGGTCAAGCGAAACCTGATTGAAGGCAATCGCCTTGCCTTCTCAGGTGTGCCGCCGGACGGTAACACCTCTGCCGGAATAAGTATACGTACACCATACAATATTGTTCGTAAAAATGTTTTTTACTACAATGACGGCCCCGGCTTTGATATCAGTACTATGGATTCAACCTATGATGCGCGGTTTATTCATGTTTATCATAATACCTTTTATCACAACGGATTTGTGCTTCTCTCAGGTGTGGAAACCTGGAAACAGGGAGGTATGCTGGTAGCCAGGCACGGTAACAGTACTCCTACAACGCATTTATCTGTTAAGAACAACATATTTCATGATAATAAAACTGACCCGATAGTGTTTTACTATGTTGTGAAAGACAGTCAGGTTGTTGAAGGGAACTGGGAGCATTACGGCGATCCGCTGTTTAAGGATATAACCAGTTCTATAGATCCTTTCATTTCAACCCCGCCTGATTTACATCTTGAACAGACCAGTCCCTGCATTGACAGCGGGGTTTTTCTTACAAAAATAGTCAGCCCCGACGGTTCCGGGACACAGTTTCAGGTAGACGATGCCGGCTATTTTACCGACGGCTGGGGTGTTATTCAAGGCGATCTGATTCAACTGGAAAAATCAGTTGAACGAACGCGTGTTACCGGCATTGACTATGCTACCAATACGGTAACTGTGGATAAAACAGTTACCTGGAATGTCAATACAGGAGTGAGCCTTGCCTATGAAGGCACAAGGCCTGATATCGGTGCGTTTGAGTATGGCCTTGTCAATGATATTAAAAAGGTGTTTCCACAAAAAGCAGGGACTTCAAATAAATTCTCCCTGAAGGCTTTTTCGGGAAATGGCGGGATTCGGATAGTGTATGCAACGGGTAATCCGGAAAATACGACTATTGGTGTATACGATTTGTCAGGAAAGTTACTGCAGCAGTTACCGGTAAAGAGTCTATCTGACGGAAATACGGTTATATGCTACAGGAATGATAATACCGGGCACTGGTATGCAAATCGGTGTTATATAATCGTTATGCAAAATGATACGGAGCGAATAACCAGGAAGGCTGTTCTCTTACATTAATAGATATTTTGAGGTAATCAATGATTAAATATGCCAAACCACTCTGTTTACTTGCAGCACTCATAAGTTTCATATATGCTGAGAAATACTACGTAGATAATGCCAATACCCATGCAAGCGACACAAATCCCGGCACATTTGATTTGCCCTGGTTGACTATACAACATGCAGCGGATATTGTTGATAAATCCGGCGATATTGTGTATGTGCGGGAAGGTATGTATGATGAGCGGGTCACCTGCAATCACTCAGGAAGTGAACAGGGAGGGTTTATCACTTTCGCAGGCTATCCCGGCGATGAAAAACCGATCATGCGGGGATTCTTCTTCCGGGGCAAAAGCTATATAAGGATAATCGGGTTCGAAATTACACACAATAGCACGGAATATACTCATGGTATAAATCCGTACGGTAGAGATGAACCTTGTGATCATATCGAAATTCTTGACAATTATATACACCACGTTCAAGGGCACGCAATACGTTGGATTATGTCTGACAATACTTATACTACCGTACGCGGCAACGTAATGTACATGGCAGGATGCCCTGACGGTGTTTCCGGAGAGTGCAAAGGTAATGGCTGGGCTGTGCAGGCGAACGGCGCAGGGTATAGTCTTATAGAATATAATGAGGCACAGCGGTGTGGTGATTTTTGTAATGTCCATGAAACCAACACTATCGTGAGAAACAACTATTTGTATGATTTCAAAAATGAATATTGGCCGAACGGGCCGGGAGATGCTCTTCATTGTGACATGTTTCAGCCATGTGGTTCATCTGATTCACCTTCACAATATCAGGTGTATGAGTCGAATTTCATGGGGGATAATGCAGAAGCAAATTCACATATTTTACAAATGCGCAGGACGCAGGGCGACGACGATCATCATATCCTTTTCCGTGGCAATGTCGGGTATAATCATGGGAGCTATGCCATGCAGTGCGGGGGTATAGACTATGTGTACTTTTACAACAACACAATACATAAAATTAACACGGTGAACGGTTCAAATTCTGCAACGGGATATAATGCTGAAGGAACAAATTATGCAATGAATAACCACAACTTTAATAACATTTATTCAGACATTGGCACAGGAAGACCGATATATATCGCGGACGGCTGCTCATGCGTGACATCGGATAACGTATGCTTCGAAACGGGTGATCACGCCAGCTGCGAGTCCAAAGACGACCCTTTATTTGTAAACTGCGCCTCCCGTGATTTTCATCTCCAGGCCGGATCTCCTGCTATCAATCTCGGTAAAGCTATTACAACGGTTACGAGTGCAAACGGCAGCGGTACTTCCTTTGATGTCGCTGATGCAGGATTCTTCTGTGACGGTTATGGCCTGGCTGAAGGCGATTTAATCAAAATCGGATCAAATGAACCGGTCAGAATTACCGGTATTACTTCCAATACAATTACCGTCAACCGCAGTATATCATGGAACAGCGATGACGGCGTTTACTGGCGGCATCAGGATTCATCGCCTGATGTTGGAGCCTATGAATATCGTTCAAGTGGATATGATTACGATATTGCTATAAGCAGCCCTGTTGAAGACCAGCACGTTAACGGTTCTGTGAATATCGAAACAAAGCCGACCAATCCGGATTGTATTCGCTTTGTCATGTTCTATATCGACGGTATTCCTGTTGCAAAGGATATAGAGATCCCTTTTTCGTATACATGGGACGTATCCTCTGAGCCCGATGGAAGCCGTCATACAATAGAATCCAGGGCATACGCACTGTATGCTACAAAGAATCTTTTCAAATGTGATACCGTGCATGTTACCGTATCGAATACCATAATAACAGTTTCAAATAATATGGCATGGAAAGGATTGACAATTTCATATCGTCAGTCTTCAGCAAAGTGTATCATTCAAATAAACGGGAATAATCCATTAATGCGCCTGGAAGAAAAAATTAACATTTATACGCCCTCGGGAATTTTGATAGATGAGCTAGACGGAGATAATGGAAAATTCATCTGGGATACGAAATCAGTTTCGAGTGGGATTTACCTGATATGCCTGAAGAGCAATCAGAATATATTGGTTCAAAGGATGTATTTAATGTGATAAAGAGCCAGAGGCAAAAATGAAACACCGTATGATTATTATTCTGACACTCAGTATAAGCTTTACAATGGTGAGAGCAGGTGTTGACACTGCCGCAAGCGCTCTGGGTTCCTATGGTATGCAGGGCAGTTCGTGGGAATCACTGAATCGGGACTTCGGAACAGGAGACAACATCTATTTCGAAGACGACGGGCGGTACGGAGTGATTCTCTATAAAGGCGCGGGCGCAGGACAGCATCGCCATATTGCAGCAGCGACCGCAAGCCGCCTTATCGTAAATCCAGCCTGGGACACTCCCCCCGATGGAACAACAAAATTCCGGGTGGTTGATGATTGTTGCGGTGTTGTTCACGAAAACGCCGAGTATTTTAATCACGATACTGCCTTTGACGGACATGCCGAGGTGAACACCTTCTACGGACCGGTGCTGGCTAACGGCATGGGCTGCGGCCCTCTTGCAGATCGCCCGACCACCTGCACTCCGGGTGTAGCGTACTGGGCGACAGATCAGTCATGCACTACCGTGTCGGACAGCAATGTTGGAGTGAATCCGTCCGTTCCCATCTCCGGTACTCTTTACAAATGTGTCTCTCAGGACACATGGGAAGAATATTATACACCTTATACGTATCCTCACCCGCTCAGGCAGGGAATAGTCGGTATTAAAGAGACAACAATGGATGAAGGCAATGGTTTTGTATCGTTCAATATTCAGCCATCGGGACAATTGTGTGTCCAGGGGATAACCTGTCGGGCAACAGTTGCGATATATACCATGCAGGGAAGACTATTACATCGTAACGTGACTAATTCGTCAGAGCAGGTTATTGATTTCAGAGATACGAAAAACGAGCTGGGTAACGGGTGTTATGTTTTATTGCTGCAAATGGGAGCAAGACGTGTCACGAAAAGGTTTGTGCTTTATAAGTAAACTCAGTACTCCAGCACTCCATTACTCCAACGAGAGGGACCGCTAAATGGCAAATAAATTTTCCGGAACTATTTTAATTCTGTTAACACTATTAACTCTTCTTTATTCCGCAACCTACTACGTATCATCTTCAGGTGATGATACCAATGCCGGTACCGATCAGGATGCACCGTGGCAGAACTGCCCCGGTATGCCGGGCTGGAGCGGAAGCGCAACATTGCAGGCGGGTGATACGGTCTTTTTCAATAACACCGACACGTGGGAGGTGTCCAGCGGCTCTGCGGTGCTGCAAGTCACCGGCGGTGTATTCTATGACGGTATAACCTGGGGAAGCGGCTCTCGTGCGATTTTTCGGGCAAAGGCAGACCTGAATCGATCAGTAATTACCATGCTCAAGGATCATGACAAAATTCACACGGTTGTGAAGGGCTTCGAGGTTGATGCCGGAGGAACGGTAACTACCGGCATTGGCATGAACCATCCGCAGATGGAGAATACGCTTCTTGGCAAGACAAAAAGGATTGAGGATTGTATTGTTCACGATGTCATGTCCAGTTCTGCACAGGGGACCTATAAATATGGCATTGTAATAAGTAACCGGGGTGCCAAGTATCAGGTAAAGAATGTCGAGATACTCAATTGTAAAGTGTATAATATCTCACGGGGCTGTATCAATTTATATCCCGGAAATGATACCGGTGCAAACTGGGTGGAGGATGTACTGGTGCGGGGAAATGAATGCCGGAATGCCGGAATGGATCCTGATTATGGCGGCAGCCTCCTGGCGGTGAAGAATCATGTTATTGATGCGGTGGTCGAATATAACTATGTCCATGATCCTGCAAGAGGTATCGGTATAGGTATCAGTAACCATCCTGAGCCGGGGTTTACCGGGCCTGAGAATCTGATTATACGGCATAATATTATCGCAAACAGTAAACATGCGGGAATGTATATCCAGGATGGAGGCGATAAGAGTATTTCAATATATGGCAATATAATCATGAACAGCAAATACCAGGGAATCATTTTAACCGAAGATTTAACCGGTCGTCTGTCTATTCAAATCTATAACAATACACTTTATAACAATTATACGGAAAGTGAGTGGTCTGCCCAGATACGGATATTATGTAAGGACGCGTCAATTACATCACTGGATGTCCATAACAATCTGATATACAGCACCGGTCCCGGCCGTGCGCTCCTTGATGATTATGGTGTGGTTAAGAAGCATATGAATAATTGCTACTACAAAACACAGGGCGGCAACCTGGTTATAGCTGATGGTAAAACCTATACCGCTGCAGATATCAGCAAGTGGGAGCCATACGCCGTTACCGATGATCCCCTGCTCTTTAATCCGGCTAAACCACCGACCGGATTTACCGGTACCTGGAATGTTGATATGAAACCAAACACTGACGGGCTAAATCTTACAGAGAACTCACCAGCTAAAGACTACGGTGCTCCTATTGGAACATCGGTCCGGAGCAGTATTAATACTGTTACCAGGCCTTATGGTGACGGGTGGGATATTGGGGCTTATGAGTTTAATGGGGTGCTACCTGTCAAAGAAAAAAAGGAATTGATAGAATGCGCGGGATTGCAAATTGTAAATGTCAGAAATGGAATCCGTTTTGCTTTTAATGGAAACTTGAAAGAAAATCCGGAAATTTGGATTTATAATTTATCCGGCAATGCAATTGTACAATTATCAAATCAAACATCAAAGGGAACTGTTTTCTGGGATGGAAATACTACAATGGGAATGAAATGTGCAACGGGTTGCTATGTGGTATACGTGCAGTCTAAGACTCTAAAGGTTTCTAAACACTTTTTGCTTTACCATCGAAACAGGTAAGGAGTGAAAATGAAATCCCGATTAATTATAGGTGTTGTTTTTCTTTTTGCTTTTAGCTTTGTAAAAGTTTGTGCAGAGATAATCACAGCCGAAAGCGGTTCTCAACCGGATCTTCAATCTGCGGTAGATTCTGCCAAAACCGGTGATACCGTTCAGGTACCGGCAGGGAATTTTCAATTCAGCGGCAGTGTGAGATTCAATACGGGAATTACTCTCACCGGAACAGGTGATTCACTGACTACTCTTTCGAAAACAGGTAACACCACCGAAGCTCTTATTATTGTAGACGGCTCTAATGGCCTGCCGGTTACTGTCACCGGTATTACTTTTGTCGGCATTGACAATGAGACTACAGATATACAGGATAATGGACTGAGAATCAATAATTGTAAAAATTTCCGGGTTTACAATTGTACTTTCCGTCGGTTTGGATTTTCAGGAATAATGGTGTGTGGCGATACCCGAGGTGTTATAGACCACTGTAAATTTATTGAAAATTACCGTTTGCCAATCAACAGTCTTGGCTATGGCATAGCTATATATGGCGACGGGGATGTCAGCTGGAACAAGCCGTTGGAGTTGGGTACGGAGAATGCAGTGTTTGTGGAAGACTGTTATTTTGAACACTGCCGGCATGGTGTGGCCTCAAATGATGGTTCAAAGTATGTGTTCCGGTATAATACGGTCACTGACAACATGATTGTGCGAAAAATATGAGTAATGGGTGTTATATTGCCCGTATGAAAACAAATAGAGGAGTAGTGGCAAAAATTTTTATTCTGGTTTCAGGCAGTGCGCCCATTGATGCTGGAGCAGATTGTGGTATTGAAGAGGATATTGAAGGTAATCCCCGACCCTTTGGTACAAAGCCTGATGTGGGGGCGTATGAATTCGGGGTAGTAGGAATTAAACAGAAAAAGGCACAGGACTATCCGGGAATGCATCAGAATACAATTAAGGTTATATCCGGAAATGGTTTTGTTACAGTGAATTATAAGGCGGTTGATAAAAACAGTATTGTTTCGATTACGATATATGATTTGTTTGGCAGTGAAATAGTTCAATTACCGGTTCAATCCTTATGTAAGGTCTCTGTTTGGGATGGAAAAAGTTCTAAAGGTAAAAAGTGCGTTTCCGGTTGTTATCTGGTGACTATAAAAAATTCAGTTCAAATTATTACCAAACATTTTGTGCTTTGCCAAAGAAATTAATAGGGGGTGGAATTGAAAAAAGTACTTATCTTGTTACTGCTGCTA
>CAZIYW010000068.1:0-19065 GCA_964543525.1 uncultured Fibrobacterota bacterium
AATATATTTTCGTTACGACAGAAATGTCGTTTTTATAGTCAGCAATGCAGTAAACCCTTGGAAAAACGTATATTATACCAAAATATTGATTTTTAACAGTTTATTCGGTTTGTATTAATACTATGCCGGAAAAAATAGGACAGATACTATTACGCGACAAACTGATTGATGAGTTCAGTCTTGAGGCCGCCTTATCCGAATGCCGTGATAAGGGGATGCGTCTTGGCGAGCTTCTGGTATCACAGAAGGGGTTTTCCGAGGAGCGTATCTATTTTGCCCTTTCCGAGCAATTCGGTCTGCCGCTGGTGCATAATCTTGATGACAGTATTGATTATGAACTTCTGAAAGAATTGCCGGTTGAATTGTTTAAGCAGGGACGGTGTTTTCCGATTGGCAGCGACGATACGGTGCTTAGAATTGTTGTGAGTGATCCGCTTGATCTGGCTATTGTGATGGAGGCTGAAATTGCTTCGGGGCTGATGGTGGAGACCTTTCTGGTGCAGCAGTCGGAGATGGTACGCGTTTGTAAAGATTTCTTCAAAAATGAGTCTTTTTTTAAAGAGACCGCTGGAAAAATTTCCCGTGAATACGAAAAACAGTTGCATGGTATTGATGAGGCCAAGCTTTCACTGGATGAGATACGCAGAAATACCGAGTCTGAACCGGTGGTTAAAATGGTGTCACTGATTTTTGATGAAGCGATTAATCAGCGTGCTTCAGATGTTCATGTTGAGCCGTCGGAGGATAAAGCTCTGGTGCGATTCAGAGTGGACGGTATGCTCAAGCAACATATGGAATTAACCCGCTGGATGTATGTCCCGCTTACTTCGCGGATTAAAATTCTTGCAGAACTGGATATTGCAGAGAAGCGGGTACCACAGGACGGGCGAATCCGGTATACCTACCGGAATAAAACCTACGATTTCCGTGTTTCGACCCTGCCGACACATTATGGAGAGAAAACCGTGGTGCGAATTCTCAAGCATGATTTATCTCTTCTTGAAGTTGAAAATCTCGGTATTGAACCAAAAGAGTTGAAACAGTTGTTAGAGGTGATTGAGAAGCCGCAGGGTATGATTTTTGTAACCGGTCCGACCGGGAGTGGTAAATCATCCACTCTTTTCGCCTGTCTGAATCGTATCCGCAGCAAGGAAATTAATATTACCACCATCGAGAATCCTATCGAGTATAAGCTTGAGGGAGTTAATCAGGTACAGATTAACGAGAAAGCCGGTGTTACCTTTGCGACCACACTCAGGTCGATTCTTCGTCAGGATCCGGATGTGATTCTTGTTGGTGAGATTCGTGATAAGGAAACGGCGGAGATCGCTATCCAGGCTTCACAAACCGGTCATCTGGTATTTTCAACCCTGCATACCAACGATGCTGTTTCGGCGGTTACCCGTCTAAAAGATCTGGGCATCCCCGGTTTTCTTATTTCATCATCATTATTGGCGGTTATAGCCCAGCGTTTAATTAGAATACTCTGTCCCTACTGTAAAGTAAAAAAAGCGATACCGGATGAGCTGAAGCTGCGCTGGAAAAAGACTATCGGTGATATTCCTTTTAGCGAGGCATATTTCCCCGCCGGCTGTGAAACCTGCAGGAACAGTGGTTTCCTTGGCAGAAAAGGTATCTTTGAAATGATCCCGGTTACCGATGAAGTCCGTACCATGGTTACCGAAAACAGTACTGAAGCACAACTGAAAAACTACCTGCGTAAGCATGGCATGCGCTCTATGACGCAGAGCGGGATTGATAAGATACTGCAGGGGGTTACAACACCGGAAGAAGTACTCAGGGTCGTGTTAGTCGACGAAGTTGTCGAGTAAGACCCCGGTTTCAGGATAAATAAGGAAAGAACTAAGAAAACAGGTAAGGTGGAGAGAAATATGATTCGTTTAAAGCTGCTGATGGTGCTGCTGTCCTGTTGTATCGGATTCTCAGTAATCCAGGTTTTTGGACAACCGGGAACGAACCCGCCGATAGGGGGGAAGGAACCGGGACTGGAACAGGAACAGACAATGTCACTTGATGTCAAGGATAGCGATATTCGTGATGTTATCCGCATGATATCGAAAGGGTACGGGCTGAACATTATTCTTGATAAAGAGGTTGCCGGCACGGTAACGCTTCATTTGACTGATGTGCCTATTATTGAGGGATTGAATACCCTTGCCGAGTCAAACGGCTGGGAGCTGGCGAAAGAGGGAAGTGTCTATCGAATCCGGAAACCGGTTGCCAAGAAAAAATCGTTAATCAGATACAGCCGTGGAACTCTAACGGTCGATGTTCAGAATGTAAATGTGATTGATTTTCTTAAGGAGGTCAGTTCAAAAGCGGCAGTCAGTATTGTTCCGGACAGCAAGATTCACGGGAAAGTTTCCGGAAAACTGTATCATGTCCCGCTTGATGACGGTATCAAAGCAATCCTTGAAGGGAACGGATTTAAAGTCCACAAGCGTCGGAATATATATCAGGTAACTCAGGAAGAGCGGGGAACGGCCGCTACCCCGGGACGGATGCCGCCCCGCAGACCCAGACGGACCGGCAAAGGTTCTTTCTTTATCGAGTGCTCAAACCGTTACATAACCCTTGATGTCTTTAACGGTAATCTTGAAGATGTTATTAATGCTATTTCAGAGCAGTGCGAGTTTGAGATTGTTATCTACGGCAATCTTTCCGGTGAGGTGAATGCCAAACTGAATGATATCCCGCTCACCGAAGCGCTGGCCCTGCTTCTCGGCGGGACGAAATTTACCTTTGTCGAACGTGATAATGTTATTCTTATCGGTGATCGTAATACGGCAACTCCCTCCGGAAAGACCTTGTCAAAATCGGAAATGATTCATCTCCATCATATCAAAGCAGATGAGGTGCCGAAAATCCTGCCGAAAAATATACCGGCCAACAATGTGAAAATCATTAAAGAGCAGAACGCACTGCTGGTTTCGGGTACCTCAGAAGATATTGTAAAAACAAGAGAATTCCTGGAAGCCATTGATATTCCGACCCCACAGATTGTTATTGATGTTGTGGTTGTTGAATATACCAGAGATATTGACAAGGATTTCGGTTTTGAAGCATTTGCCAATAAACAGAAGGAATCCGGTGGTGATTATGAAATGGGGAGTAATTTCTGGAGTTTTCCTGAATTGCAGATAAACCGTAAGGGCGCTGAAGCCAAGCAACTGCTGGGAGAGGTCTTTGGGAAGAACAGTTTTGTTACCAAACTGCCGGATAATTTTCATATGACCCTCCGCCTTCTTGAAACCCAGAAGAAAGCCAAAGTGCTGGCACAGCCTTCCATAACGGTATTAAACGGTAATAAGGCAAAAATCGATGTCGGTCAGACACAGTATTTCAAAATTATAGGTGGTACCGCAGACAACCCGACGGAGAATTTCCGGCCTATAAATTTTGGTATATCGCTGAATATTACTCCATGGATATCGAAAGGCGGACAGATTACCGCTGAGATAAACCCCGAGATTTCAAATTCCATGGGTATTAACGAAGACGGTGGATATCCCAACCTGTTTCGTCGTTCAATAAACACAACCGTCCGGATAGATAACGGGAAAACGCTGATACTGGGCGGACTGCTGCGCTCTGACGAGCAGGTTACGCACCGAAAGGTACCGTTCCTCGGAGATATCCCGATCCTGGGATACCTGTTTAAATCGACAAAGAAAGTGAAGGTACAGACGAATCTGGTTATATACATCACCCCGCGCATAATTGATAAATTCGGGTATGTTAATCTGCAGGAGGAGATGGAGCAGTTCGATATAAATGAGCGAAGGGGCATTTTTAAGCGTAAAATATTAAAGAGTAATGAACGCAGCGAAAATAACAGTGGAGCAGTTTTTGTTGAAGACGGCGAATTGATAACCGATGAGCAGCGCCTCCTAAATAAGGATGCAACTTTACAGGATGCTGAGCCGAAGAATATCAGGGCTCTGAGTCCTCCGCCTGATTCAGAAGATAAAAGGAAGGACAGAAAAAGAAGCCGACGTTCAAAGAGAAGGGATCGCTCACGAAAGGAGCGAGATAATCGTGATGATGAGGTAAAAAAAGAGGAAGAGGCGAAACCCGGAGAATCAACCACGCAGGAACAATAAAGCTCATGGAACAGTGTTACGGCATAATTCACACGGATGAAGGCGATTATTTGATGGCCGTTATGCGCTATGGCGATTCAAATACCTGGATATGCGCCCGCAAAAGTCAATGGCAGAGGAGTAATGTACTGCAGCGTGTCATGCTTTTTCATCGCGGTATTCATTTTGGTGTAACCTCGTGGTGGCGGGCCTCTGAGTTCAAAGCGCCGATTGACACTATGGTTATGGCCGACGGCGGCGATCCTGTTGACGATGCTGATGAACACTATCACTTCAACGTTGTGGCTTATGCCTCTGATATCGCTGTGCATCGTGAGGAGCTTCAGGCGAATCTGCTGGCGATAGTGCCGGAGGATATTTTTCTGACAACCCTGCCGTTGTATTGCAGCACGGTTGAAACTGATTCCTTTATTTCCATTTACAGTAATGAAAAATATTGTTTAATAGGAGTGACTATTGACAGAAAGTTAACGGCTGTTTTTCATATGGTCCCCGGTACTCCCGAAAAAATTGAAGGGCATCTGGGCAGGGTTCGCCGATATTGGGATCTGCGGTTTCCCGAGTGTTCTTTTCCGGCTGCCACGATAACCATTGGAAACAGTGAATGTATCCCGGATTCACTGTTCGAAACAGCGCCGATACGAATCTTTGAGGCGGAAAATGATGTGTCGCTTTTACGGGCAATGGGTACGGCTATGACGCAGAAGGAGGAATGCGGGCCGAAATTTGCCGGTGAGACACAGGAAGCATCATTCAGAAAACACCGTACCTGGTTATATGGCCTTTCCGCAGCGCTGATAATCTTGGGATTGATCGCCAGTGCACTCCTATCGGGTATCAATTACTGGTTTTATAAGAAAAAGACGGCTTTCGAGGCTGAATATAAGCATATCATCGCTCATAATAAGGAAATTAAAGCTCTTGCTGACAGAAATAATGAAATTGCAGAAACAATAATTCGCCTGGAGGAGACCTTTTCGAGGCGGACGATCTGGGGGAAGTTTTTACATGAAATCGGAAAAAACAAGCCTGAAGACCTCTATTTCGAGCGCTTTGGCTCCGAGCCGATAAAAAATAGTCCTCATGCCGTGAGAATTGCTCTTATGGGATGGACACCAAAGGAGCTGAGTGTTACGAAGTTTATTGCGACATTGCAAAATATTCCCCATGTAACCCATATAACCCTTTCGTCTATGGAACGGAATAAGAAGAAACGTTCAATATATGGATTTAAAATTATATGTACGCTTTTATTAAACGAGCAATAGAAAAGGAATTGCTGTCCATAACTGCCCTTGCCATGGCAATGTTCGTATTTACCGCCATATTACGATACAGTATTGTTCCGGGGTGGCAGCGTAATGTATCTATCAGGCGCGAAGTGGCAAAATATGAATCGCTCATCAGGCGGGACACGGAATACAATGAACTAAAAAACGCTATTCGTCAAAGACAGAAATTACTGGAACAGAAGCATACGGAGTTAACACAGGGACTTGCCGATCCTCACGATCTCTCAGGCCTTTTACAGATGATTTTTGATAAAGCATGGGATGCCGATATTCGCTTTGACAGAACGATACCACAGCCGGAGTCCCGTGGAAAGGATTATATACACTATCCGGTGCTTCTTGAAATGACAACCTCTTTTGGTTCGTTAGGCAAATTTATAACGTCACTTGAACGTATACCGCAGATTGTTCGGGTTGATCGTGTAGCACTTTCAGCACTTAAGGACGGTCAGGTTCACGCACGGGTACTGATAACCTGTTTTTTAAGTTTACAATAGAAGGTCTCTTAATGAAACAGAAACCGATTGTTCACTATACGATACTCTGCA
The DNA here is from genome assembly GCA_964543525.1 of uncultured Fibrobacterota bacterium. GTDB lineage: Bacteria > Fibrobacterota > Chitinivibrionia > Chitinivibrionales > JANQEN01 > CBDVBE01. Next base: position 5,965 of record CAZIYW010000068.1, read on the forward strand.
TGGTAATCATTCTCATTGTCATGAGTATACTGAATATTTCACAGATGCTGCTGTCCCTGAATGCAGCGAATGTCCAGGGTGATAATCAGGGGCGGGAAATCAAACTCAAGGGATTTGAGCTTGTTGACGATGCCTTGAAAACGAAGACAAAATCCATCTCGTTTACCTTTGACGGTACTTTTGACAAACCATTTCGTAAAATAAGCGGGGTTACCAGAAGAAGTCCAAAGAGTACCAAAGCCAAACCGGTTTTGAAAAAATTGTTTTTAAAAGGTACGCTTATCAAGAATAATGCACTGGCAATCATTGAGGATGAGGACGGTAAAACTTTTATTTGTAAAAAAGGAGACAGGGTGCATAACCGGTTGATTGTGAAAATAGGCAAGGATATGGTAACCATACGTGATAGCGGCGGAACAACGGTTATTAAAGTAAAAGACAGATAATCCATACATAACAGGGGAGCGGCGGTCGGGTAATCGATAGTACGGCGGCGGCTGCGCCGATTTTTCCTATGGTGCATGTAAACATTCCCACATTTATCCGCACGCAGAAAGGTTCTGCACTGTATATCGTTCTTATCTTTTCGTTAGTCACCCTTGCCTCCTCGGCTATTTACGTTATTCATCAAATGCATTTTGCAAGCTTGTCCCGCAAGGATCCGGCCAGACTGCAGGCATTACTGAATGCACGGTCGGGTATCTGGTATGGTCTGGCGTTACTGGATAAAGAGGTGGATTTAAAACAATCACATGTTGACAGTGTCGATACCGCAATGACATCCGCATTATTCGGGGAGGACATGTTTAAAAGTTTCGATGATATGGAAGATGAATCCCGGGAAGAAGAATCATCGGAAACTTCGTTGCTTTCGTTTAATGAGCCGAAGTTGGTGAGTCTGATGGGGGATCGCATAACGTTTACCTTTTATTTACAGCCATCAAGCTATTTCCGTATTCTTGAGTCTACGGGGCACTACCGTGATTTTGATGAAAAAGTTATCACGACCATTGCATCCCGCCCGTTTACCTCTCCGGACACCGTGCTATTTCTGCAGACACACGGTAAGCCCGAGGGATTTGGTATTATTGACGGCAGGGTATCTTTTTGTGCACAGAGCATTGACAGTTCAGACAGTCTGGAGCGAAAACGGTTTTATGTTGATAAGGATGAGGTCCGTTGCATTGTTGACGAATTTCAAAAACCACTGGTAACATTAGGCGATTCGGTGCTCCCGGAGGCCCCGCTGACGATCTTGTATAATGATGATTTCGCCGAAATCCCGGATACCGTCTATGGGTCTCTTTTTATTGACGGCTCAAGCCGCGATTTACAGTGGAATACCAAACGGACAATTTATGTTCTCGAAGAATTGCAACTGACCGGGGATATAGTCATCCAAGGTGTTACTTTTGTGGTGAAAGGAGATATAAAAATCCTTGATAATACGGCCCTCAATTCAGTTGAACTCTTTACTGCATCGCGGATTTTTTTTGCAGGGGAGTCGCGATTTCAGGGGAACGCTCTTGCGTGCAGTGATGTGGAGATTTATGAACAGGCGGTGATTTCGGGAAAGAGTATTATTATTGTCGCCGGATTGGATAAGAAAGCTGCAAGTCCGGTGATTAAAACACAGAATGAATCCCAGGGTAACGCTCCTATCAACAAAGTAACTCTGGCGGCTGAGAAAAAAATACAGCAGAAGAAGGCACAGGAAGCCGGTAAAAAGAAGAAAAAAGAGAAAAAATATTCCCTGTTTATTCGTGATCAGGCGATTGTCGACGGGGTAATCATAAATCTTTCCCCAAAGTATGGTATTTCTACAGACGTTGAGACAATTATACGCGGGGTACTATGGGCGGAAGGAAGAGTATGCCATCGCGGCAGAATGAAAGGGGTAATAAAAGCGAAAGTACTGGTTGATGAGGCTGACCCTAAAAACAACTCGAGTAATATGCTGACGGGAACAATAAAGGAGCTGGAATCGATTAAATCATACTATCTCCCTTATTTTATCGGTGTGCCTGTCCTCATTGAGTGGAAGGAGCTCTAGCCACCATGGTTGCCGGATGGAGAGAAACGCCTTCTTCAGGAGTAAAAGGGCTTACCGTCCTTGAGGTCCTGCTTGCCATTGTTATTCTCAGCCTCGTTTCAGTCGTGGTCTGGCGCTTTGTCAGTGCGGGCGATATATTGTTTGGCAGAAATATGCTGATTGAAAATGCCGCACAAGTAGCGCAGAATGCTGTGGAGGCATTAAAAGCTCAGGCACCATACAGTGAGTCGATTGAAGAAAGAGAGTATGAAGCATCCATGGGAGGCAGAACGTTTTATATTGCGCAGAAAGTACAGGATGCCGGCGTGATAGATACGCTTATCAGTGATTATCCGGTCAAGGCAATTACCCTTGAAATTTATGAGAAAAACGATGATGATTATTATTATGAAGATGCCGCGCCTCTTATTTCGTTTGAATATATTCAGGGGTATGCTGTAAAATAGGAGGATACGTTTAAATCCGGCATAAACCGAATCAATTATCTGTCATTATTGACAGGAACCGGAATGATGTATTTAAAGGTAAAAAAAGGAAAAGGAAACACGTTCGGTGTTACGATAATTGAACTTATGGTTGCCATTTCCATGAGCGCTCTTGTTATTGGGATCATCACCGCGACATGGATCGGTTTTTCCAAGCATGTTATCGGACAGCGCCGGAAAAGCATTCTCAGGGCTGAGCTTCGGCAGGTGCTCGAGGGAATAACATCACAGCTCAGACGCTCTCCGGCTGTTCTTGCATGGCACTCCTCGGGTATAACCTATGTATCGCCGAATAACGGCGATACGATAGTCTATGAATATTATTATGATGAGCTCCTGAAAGATGATATCCCGATTACTATAATTTCGCAGAGTGCATATATTACTGATTTTGTTATTGACGGATCTGCTCCGGGGGATGAAGAATCGGACCTCACCCTTCTTGCGATATATATCACCATGGCTGATGATTTCGGCAATCAGTCCTCAGCCAGTTCCCAGGTTGCTGCAAAGGTTATTAAAGAATCTGAGTATGAGCAGGAAGATGAACTGAGTGGATGGAATTTTTAAATAGTTTATTTTAAATTCAGATAAAAATGATTTTTACCGGTACTGAGACAGCGAATTATTATTTATGCCTTTCCTTTTAACCAAAAATCCCTTAATTTATAATAGCTGATATTAAACAAGGCAATACTATTTCTATTATCAGGAACAACTATTGGAATCGACAAATCCCTCCGATAAAAAAACGGGTAAAATACTGGTATTTTCCGCTCCCTCCGGGGCGGGAAAAACTACGATACTTGAACACCTGAGGAGTGTTATGCCGGGGCTGGTCTATTCTATTTCCGCGACAACGCGACCTCCCCGTGATCATGAAATTAACGGTGTCCATTATTTTTTTCTTAATGAGGATGCGTTTAAACGCAGGATAGAAGCCGATGAATTTGCTGAATGGGAAATTGTCCATGGCAATTATTACGGCACGCCGAAAAGCTTCATAAACAGTACCATTCAGGCCGGACGACATATTATACTGGATATTGATGTCTATGGGAAAGCTGAATTCGACGCTGTGTATCCCGGTGCGATCGGCATTTTTATTAAACCGCCTTCCCTGGAAGAGTTGGAAAGAAGACTGCGGAATCGCAAAACGGATTCCGACGAGGTTATTTCGTTGCGTCTTGAAAATGCTAAAAAGGAAATGGCATTTGCTGAGCGTAAAGGTAAGTATGAATATACGATAATCAATGATGATTTGGACAAGACAAAACGAAAGGTAGTTGCTCTTGTTAAAAACATTATTGATGGATGAATCTATTTCGCTATGATGCACACCACTGAGAATCAATCGTTTTCTCTGCCACTTGATTCACATACTATTGTCATAGGACGTGATCCTGCCTGTGATATTGAACTGCACGCAGTAGGTGTTTCACGACATCATGCCGAAATAGCTTTAGTGCCTGATAAACCGGTTATTCGTGATCTGGGAAGCACATTCGGTATCCGGATCAACGGCAGGCCGGTTAACGAATCGGTGCTTACTCATGAAAGTGAGATCACTCTGGGGGTCGTAAGGTTTATTGTCCATATTACCGCTGATAAGTTGTTTCTCACCAGGAAAATTGATCTCACCGATCCGGAAAATGTACCGCAATTACTGGATGTTGAAGAAATAACTATCGGTCGTGATTCCAGTAACTCAGTCCAGTTGACTCATCCTCTGGTTTCGCGTTTCCACTGTACAATTAAGAAAATCGGGGATGGACAGTATGAAATAACTGACCATGGCAGTACCAACGGTACATTCGTTAACGGCACCGGTATACGTTATACGAAGTGTGGTGAGGGTGATGTTATTCAAATCGGCCCGTACCGGTTCATGCTTGCCGACAAGAAATTTATCCAGGCGGATGATTCTCAGAGGATAAAACTCGAGGCGCATGGGATTACAGTAAGAAGGAACGGGAAAGTCCTGCTTAATCGTATCACGCTTACAATAGAGCCGGGAGAATTTGTAGCTATCCTGGGACCTTCCGGTGCCGGGAAAAGCACCCTGGCGAAAGCGCTTACCGGGCAATTGTCTGTTGATAATGGTGTCGTGTATTATAATGGGTTTCCCTTGTCAAAGTATGCCGCAGCCTTCAGTTCGTCGGTCGGGTATGTTTCTCAGCATAATCTGTTGCGACCTGAGTTAACAGTATGGGAAACTTTAAGCGAGCAGGCATTACTCAGACTGCCTAAAGACAGCCTGGAGGCTGAACGTATTGAACGTATTCGGGAAGTCATGACCATGCTTGATATAACCTCGTTGAGTAAGAGGCGGATTAGCAACCTGTCCGGCGGTGAGGCGAAACGGGTTCATCTGGGTATCGAGCTTTTAGCATCACCGACAATCATATTTCTTGATGAGCCGCTTGCCGGGCTTGATCCGGGACTTATTCACAAGTTTATGGAACTTTTCAAGGAGTTGTGTCACAAGGGATATACGCTCCTGCTTACTACCCATACTCTGGAGCAGATAGAGCTGTGCGATCGGTTGTTATTTTTAAACAACGGGAGGTTGGTGTATCAGGGAACGCCGGAGGAAACCGCCGGAGCGATGCATGTTTCTTCCATCGCTGAAGCCTATGAAAAGGTACGTACGGGTGAGGCGTATATAGAAACAAACAATGTAAAGACGGTCACTGTTTCTGAGTCGGACACCATAAAAAATCTGCCGACACCGAAGCGATTGTACCGTCGGCCACAGTCCGCAGGTTTTATTCGCCAGTTTTTTATGCTTGTTAATCGGTACAGCAAAATGCTGATCCGCGACCTGGCAAATCTTATCCTGATAGTACTTCAGGCACCGCTCATAGCTCTTCTTCTTGCAATTGTTTTTCACGGAGACAGCCGGTTTTTACCAATGACATTTTATTTTTGCGTTACCATTTCTGCAATCTGGATCGGGGGTGTTAATTCTGTACGGGAAATTGCCGTGGAACGGGAATTGTATGAGCGCGAATACAGAGCCGGATTATCCGCTGCCGCTTATGTTGCGGCCAAGTGCTCCATTTTCAGTATCCTCGCAATTTTACAGGCGATACTTTTTAATATCAGCCTTCATTTCAGTTTCAGCGCGTATGAATTTACGACGAGTACCTTTCTGCTTATTTCAGTAACGGCAGTATCCGGTACGATCCTCGGCCTGGCAATAAGTGCATTCTCCGGTAATGTTAATCGGGCGGTAAGCCTTCTTCCCGTCATTTTTATTCCACAGATATTCTTTTCCGGTATTCTTATACCTTTTGACAGAATGCCCGAAGTTGGGAGAATGGTGTCGCATCTGACAGTGTCGCGGCCTACCTTTTCAATGTTTAAGAAGGTGTGTCTGATTAATCAATCGCTGTATGATCTCAGAGAATGGTGGTCTTTACTTGTGCTGAACCTCTCTCTTATTATTTTGATTGGTATCAGAATGCGCTGGCATGGAATTTTTACCCGATCAGGACTAAAATGAGGAAAAAGCGAATTTTTAATATATTTTATCTCAGTGACTGAAAAACAACCGGTGGGTTGTCCGGTAGCGTAAATCTTGTTTTTAACTATAAACAGTAGATGGAAACTATGAAGGGGATTGAAACAACAACACGATGGATGCCCGAGACTATCGGAAATTATAAAATTATCGGCCGTCTTGGCAAAGGTGGTATGGGTGATATTTATAAAGCGGTTCAAAAATCTCTTAACAGAACGGTGGCTGTAAAAGTCCTTTCACCCCAGATGGGCCGAAGTGAAGAATTTACCAAGCGGTTTGATATTGAAGCAAAAGCTATTTCATTACTGCAGCACCAGAATATTGTCAGTATCTTTGAATTCGGTGAAGAGAGCGGTCTCAAGTATTTTGCCATGCAGTATGTTGATGGTGAAGACCTCGGCAAAAAACTGCTGCATAAGAAACCGCTTGCGATATCGGATGTTATTGACTATTCCAAGCAGATATGCAGGGCACTGCGATATGCGCACAACAAGGATGTTATCCATCGGGATATTAAGCCGCAGAACGTTCTTATTGATAAGAATAATATCTGCCGGCTGACAGATTTCGGCATTGCGAAGATTTACGCCGAGACCAATATAACCATGACCGGTGTCGCGGTCGGCACTCCTGAGTATATGTCGCCGGAGCAGGCTGAGGGCGATGTTCTTGATGCGCAGACCGATATTTATTCACTGGGTATTGTCATGTATGAAATGCTCACCAGACGGCCGCCGTTTACCGGTACGAATCCGGTTGCCATCGCCTATAAGCAGGTCCATGAGTTGCCGATTCCACCGTCGGCGATTAGGAAAGATACCCCGAAACGGTTAGAGTTGATCGTACTGAAATCCCTGAAAAAGAACCGGATGGAGCGATACAAAAGCGTTGAGACCCTGCTCGATGACCTTGACACAGTGGATATCAATGAACAGATTGGCAAACCGACTATTTCTCTGAAAGCACATAAACGGGAAAGCAAAACATTGCCCGGAGGACCGGAACGCCGTATCACCGACAGACGGAGTGGTGATCGACGACATCATGATTTCAGTGTACAATATCCGATTACCAGCTTTCAGTTCTGGGTTGACGTATGGTATTCTCAGGGGATATCGCTCATCCTGATAGGTATCCTGACCATTCTCTTTATTTTACACCTGATTCGGTACCATTAGGGTGCATTTTTTATCAACTATTCTATCTCTATACCAATCCTGAAAGAGGGAACGTGAATACGCGACAGAAAGGAAGTCGTGGAGAAGATCGGGCGGTGGATTATCTCCTCGGTAAAGGCTACCGTATCGTTACGAGAAATTATCAATCGCGCAATGGTGAGATTGACTGTATCGCTGAAAGTCCCGATGGATCGCTGGTATTTATCGAGGTTAAATCGATGCACAGTGGCGGCGGCGGTTGCCCCCTTTTCTGGGTGAACAGACGAAAACAGAAAAAGATCGCCACCATGGCACAACAGTATCTCGCCGAGCACGAGCTGTTCGGTACGGCATGCCGATTTGATGTCATTGCAATTGTTAATGACTCAATTGAGCATATCCGAAACGCATTTCTGGTATAGCAACTGCAGCTCGCCGCCCCGCATTTTTTCTTCCTACGCATGCATACATAAATCCGGTTCATCGTTTTTGTAAATAGTTGTTGCCTTAATGTGTGTTAATTGTAACAATTAGAAAAGAAGAATTTTTACGGCAAAAATGCGGATACGTCCGGGAATCGAACGTAGTTGCGTGAAAAGGTATTTATATGCCATATATAATGCAACAGTATCTCTTTTCCGTTTTCCTGGGTCTCATGACCGTGTATACTTCAGTATATGCCCGAAACTGGGCTGAGGAGAATCGTGTTGGCGGTACATCATATATCAGCGAGCTTGCCGTTGAAAGAACAGTTATCTATGCCGCTACCTGGGGAAACGGAATGTTTTACTCTATTGACAAAGGTGATACATGGCTACCCATGAATAACGGTTTGACCAATATGTTAATCTATACGGTGCTGGCACAGGACAGCATAATTATGATTGGCACTGAAGGTGGCGGTGTTTTTTTCTGTAATGCTCATAGAAAAAAATGGCAATGCGCTAATGAGGGACTGCCCAATAATGTAATATTTTCTCTTACTGCATGCCGGGGTATTATTTTTGCTTCTGCGTGGATTGATGGTGTGTTTCGTACGGTGGATAGGGGACGTACCTGGACAGCATCCAGCAAGGGACTGGAGAAATATGTCGTCTATACTTTAGCGAGTAGTGATAGTATTATTTTTGCGGGAACGGCAAAAAACGGGTTATACCAGTCAGTCGATGAAGGCAAGACCTGGAAAAATGCAGGACTTCCCGGAAAATCGATTCTCTGTATTCTGCCGATTCGGGATAAAATCTGGGTCGGTACCTGGAAAAACGGTATCTATTGCTATATCAGGAATGAAAAAGTATGGGAAACCATTTCCGGAACCACCGGTGAACCGGTAAAAGCTTTTACCTATAAGAAAAACACTGAAACGGTCTATTGTGCCAAACGATTGTCCGGTGTGTACCAATCACCGGATTATGGTCGTTCATGTTTGTACAACGGTCTTGCCGGGTTTGATGTTTTTTCTCTTGCTGCCGTTGGAGACAGAGTGCTCGCCGGTACCTGGGGCGCGGGAGTATTTCTTCGCGCTGACGGCGATACCGCATGGATGAATGTGAGTATCATTCCCGACATAATCGATGACGAGGAACTGACTCGATTACCAACGGATGAGCGGGAACTGCAGTATTCGGAGGAAACCGGCGGAAGAATATTTCATCCGTTGCCTGCTGTTGTTCCTGAGGATATGAGTGATTTCAGCAGAGGGTATATTCTTTGCACCCACGCCTGTTTTTCGGAGGCACTATTCGTATGTTATAAAGTGAGGCATGAGGGGAATGTTTCTATCAGTCTTTATGATTATATGGGCAGATTAAGAAAAAAAATAATTGATTATTATAAAGGGAAAACTTCGCAGAAAGTGTCTTTCAGTATGAAGGAAATGACGGCAGGTGTTTATTATGTCCTGTTCCAGACACTCGTTGATGCAAAGATGATACCGGTGCCGTACATCCAGTGAAAGGACAGGCACTGCTTAACCCAAGTTCTACACTTTTTGACAAAAAAAACAATGAATATGATTTATATAGGCCATTTTTACCATGAAGTTTTCACTACAAAAAGGCATTTCGTTAGCGTTTCAGGAAGTACCCAACCGAGCTTTTGCAGCGGTATTTGCGTTTCCTTTTCAGGCTTTGTTATTGTTCGTATTTTTAACTCTTTTCCGATTGTTGTTGTTAACACAACATCTACCATTGAAATTTTTTTTATTTCCTCTGTCACTCTGCGGGGCTCATTCCCTAACCACACACCACCAAAGTCTCGATGACGCTCGGTCCTTACTTTGCGTGGATTTATTGCTATACGTTCAGGTAACTCTTTCTCTGAAAGAAAATCTTGTTGATGGCTGTCAACTCGATCTAAAGAATCTTTTATACAAACACCATCGTTTTTATCAACGTTTCCAAGGTAACTTACTATCCGTTGGCGAGGGCCTCGCTCTGTCCGGTGGGACTCTACTAAAGCCCAATAGTAATGACACTTGCCATCCTTCTTTATATTTATCTTGCGAAGATACATAATAAAAAATTAACTGAAGAAAAGGAGGGAAACAAGACACTAGGTTTGCACTACAAAGCATTTTTCTACAAAACTCGATTTAAACAAATGTCTAGCCAACTTTGTAGTGATAATGGAATGAAAAAAAAATTAAAGTGTCGTACGAAGGCTAGTAGCCCGGTACAGAGATATTCGGAGAGTTCTCATCTCCTTGAAATCTTTATATACCTCATAGACACACCCTCATCATCGGTAAAGATAAGTGTCTGATAAGAAACTTTAACATAGTCATTCCAGCTCTCCTCGCCCGCCGGCTCCCAGGTTATTCTATCGCCCTTTATCGAGTAACCTCCCCGGAATTTCTCATACCCGACGGACATACCGTTTTTGAGGGTTTCGGAGAAGCCGCTGTATTTACCTGACTTGGAAAACCGAAGAACCTCAATGTAGGTATATTTAGAACCTTCTTCCTCATACTCTTCAACACATTTCCACTTGCCCGCCATTTTTAACCTGGTTTCTTCGTCGGACATTGAAAATGTTGGATGAAATAACGCGCCTAAAAAAATGACAGAATTAAAATGCAATAAGATTTATGTGCCATAAGTGTTTTCCTTTCTGAACCGGTTAACGTTAGTCGTGGTGACGCCTGTCTGGTTTATCGGTAAGTAAACATTGGCAACGTCATTCCGGAATGCTTGTTTCTGGAATCAATCTTTTCCTGAAAAGAAAGTTACGGCTTAAAAGCAAACAGGAAAGACAGGAAAAAGCCTCTGTTTAAAACACCGGTTAGTCAATTATCGATAACTTTCCGGATAATGTCTTATCTCCCTGTCGTATGTGGTATAAATACAGATTGCTGCCCACAGGTTTCCCCTCTGTAGTACGGTTCCACCGGTATGACGTTCTGTGCCGGGTATATACCGGCGTAAGATCCTCTATCACTCTCCCGCGGAGATTAACAATCAACAACTTGTCGTTGTCTCCAGGTTTCCCATCGATTTCAAATACTATCCCCGTATTTATCTGCCGGCATACCACTTTTTTGACAAACGGCGAGTGTATCGTATGTTTTACCGGATTGATATTGCTGAATGTAATTGTCAGTTCTTCTTCAGGCACCCATTCTGAGTTTGTATCGTTATATGAGTAAATTGCACAGCTTTCAGGCGGACCCGCCGCATTATAGTTAAACTCAAATTTCTCACTCTCTACCCATCCCCTCTGTTTATCGACCCATACATAATCAATATTCTCCTTTAAATTACCGTCGTTGTCATAGGTATAGGTGTATTTGTAATCTCCCGGCATCCATTCACCGGAGTTCTCATCCCAAATATAATGTAGCTCTTCGAGAATATTACCGTTGCCGTCATAGGTGCAGCTAAACTTGTCACCGTACTCTTTCCAGGAGCTCGATCCCGTATCCCATGCATATCCTGTCTCTGTAAGAAAATTATTGTTTTCATCGTAGGAATAAGAATATTTATACCCGTCAGGTTTCCAGTCGTTGGCTACGGAATCCCACGAGTGACCGGTATAGGCTGTTAAGTTACCCTTTGAATCATAAGTATAGGTATATCGGTAGTTATCGAGGATCCAGTTACTTGTCACGGTATCCCAGGTATAGGCCTTATGCTCTTTGATTTTGCCATCGGTGTTATAGCTGTAAACCCATTTATATTTCCTATCCCATTGATCCGTCATATAGTTCCAGGAATAATAACCTTCCTCCGTCAATTTATCGTCGCTATAGACATACTCGTATTTCTCTTCATCGTACCACAGTCCACTATCTTCATAGCTGATGATAAAGCTGTTCAGTTTTTTATTGTCGTAGTCAAGCTTATATTTATAGAGCCACCATGTACCGGATGTTTCATTATATTCGTTGACAGTCCACTCCTTGGGCGTGCCGTCAGTATTATAGGTCATGGTATAGTCGCATTCCTCAGCGACTTTATAGGCCGTTATTTTTCCATCCTTGTCAAAGGATGTTTTAAATTCATAGAAGTCGCCGTTCACACTGCACTCAGACCAGTTATTCCATTTTTTCCAGGTATACCCATCAAATACGGCAGTGACATAATCGTAATCCGGAAATACCGAAATGGCCGGATTAATATTGACATACAACAAATCTTCAATGCTGGACAGAGAGGCGTCGATAATCCAGTACCAGTCAGCAACACCCCACGTATCTGATTTTATTTTAGTTCGATACATCCTCGGTTTATGGTTGAGATATCTGCGCGTTATTCTGTCGTGGATTCCTTTCCGGGTGAAATACCGTTCTCCATACGAGAGATGAGCGCCTGTAAGAATGAGCAGGGTAACAATTAAACCTGTTGATTTTCTCATAATAGTACTACCTCCTTATCCTTAAACTACTTAATTTATTACCGGCGTCTCCAGAAAATCAAGATCATAGGTCACCCAACCTTTCTCCTTTTCCCTGAGCAGCCGGATATATGCCCGCAGAGATTTAACATCAACAATTATTCCTGCGATTGTCCGCTCATTAAAAATACCAGTCTGCCTGCCGTGTGACGTATCGCTCATCACCCTTTTCAGCATGGATACGGACATCTCATTGTGAACCAGTGAGTAAGCTCTGTTATATCTGATACGGGTACCGTACTGATCGTCGCCATGTTCCAGCCTGGACAACTCTGTTATATAATGGTTGGTATGCACAAAAGGTGTTGCCGGCCGTGTAAGAATCTGTTCGGCGGCACTGCACTCTATATTCCAGATTGTACCGTCGAGGCCCGCAATAGTATGGCTGTATCCTGAGGCCCGTTTCAGTGTTGCTAATTGTTTAAAATCATTCTCAGGTGATGCGGTTTCCGAAAGCCGGCGTGCAACGACATTGCGGGGAATACCGATTTGTGTATCGGTGTGGACCAGCGAATTGATTGCCTGAATATAGCCGTGTGAATTTATTGAAACTGCATTGCCCCCAAGGGTATTGAGATAAAACAACTCGAGAATTGTTAACGAGCCAACTGTTTTTTTCAGCACGCAGATCTGATCATTTGCCGTGGAATCCCAGTCTTCATTATGACCTATTAACAATTCGTTGCCTGTTATGACAGTAGTGCATCGGTTCGCGTACGGCGTATACAGTTCCTCTTCAAGGCATACCCAGATATCGTCAAGGGTCATCCCGGCGCCATCGGCATATCCCTGTAATTCCTGTATATACTGCGGGAAAACAGCGGCGGTTACATCACGATACGGCCTGGAACGTGCAACCATTCTATGCCATGTATTGCCTTCTTTCAGTTCTTCAACCGATTGCCACAGGGATTCGCCAAACATCTCCCCAAGTTGGAATCCCAGGTCATAGTATGACCGGGAACTGATTTCATAATAGTTATCGTG
>CAZIYW010000068.1:19165-27747 GCA_964543525.1 uncultured Fibrobacterota bacterium
AGTTATCGTGCCCCAAAGTGTCCCTTTTTCCTTCCCGGGCCGGGGTTACCGTAACCGAAACAGGCTAATTACTAACCTGCACTTCTCTTTTTATAAGATCGGACGGTATCCCTTTCCGGAGGTTTAAAACAACATGTTGCTGGTTTTTGTCGATCCGCAGCACCTGTCCCTCTACATCACAAGACCGGCCGTCCTGAAATCTTAACGTACCTTTGACAGTCGAACCGAAGAGGGGATGTTCATTATCACGGAAAGCATATCGAATTCCGTTTTCAGATATGTCAAGTACAGGAGAGCTCTTATACTGCCTGTCAAGAGGAGTGAATGCCGGCCCGCCATCTGCAGGAGAATAGTTGATACGGAAGAATCTCCGTTTCCGGTCAATAGATATGGGTATACCGCGCCACCTGCTGAAGGCCGGCAGTGTTTCTCCTTTCATTAGCAGCGACAGGGGGCCTACGGATGATCCCTGTTTCATTTCCGTATCGTAAAGTATAACGGACATATTACCGGCAGAGCACTCATCTCCGATTTTCAGGTATGACGCCTTCATTATGCGATCTTCAAAGAGATGATTCTGTACTACCGTATTATGATTAAGCGCAGTATAACTGCCGATCTCCACGAGGTCAAATTCCCCGAAAAGCGTAGTATCGATAAAATTGTGTTTTCCTATTTTACAGCCGAGCAGACGAAGGTACCAGGCAATATATGGTGTTCCAAGCAACAGGGAGATAAAGGGTGCGGCAATAGCCTCATACACGCCGTTGATTACTTCATTGAGCCACACGAATGGCGACCAGAGCGGCCTGATAATCGGGCGATAAGCGCCAATGATTACCTGTTTAATCCCCACAACTGCCAATGCCATGAGCAGGGTCACTATAAAACCGATTATCGGTGCTAATGCGAAATAAACCGACAACGAATACTTTGAATATGTCAAATAGAGCAGGGTAAGATAAGATATCAGTCCGAAAATTTCCAGGATACTTGGTATACATATACGCAGCGCGTCAATAAACAGCCTTTTAACATACAGTTTTTTCGTCGGTCGGTATGTGGTACTCTCACTGAATCCCTCCACTTTCTGACGGTGGGGCAGACGAAACGACGGTGAACCGAGCCACTCCGTCCCGTGGGGCGTCTGCTTTCCTCCCGCCGGCGGTGCAGAGAGCACGCCGATAAGGCAGTTATCCCCAAGCCTGGTCCCTGGCGGAAGGACTGCGCTGTTACCCACGAATGTTCTTCTGCCGATACGGTTTTCCGCAAGCTGGAATCTGCCCTTGTACATACGCATACCGCCGATTATAGAGCCATCCGCAAAGAAACTCTCCTCTTCAACGTGCAGCAGGTCCGGCGTGATATGTGAGACTATGGAGAATTCAGCGCGCGGGCCTACTCTGGCGCCAAGCATGCGCACCCAGGGTATAAAATAGAGTGTGGTGTATATGGGCAGTACGATGAACCGGCTCAGGTCGAGAAGGGTATCGATATACCACCTGCGTATATAATAAAGGCTGTATACGGAATATACTCCCGGTTTCACCCGACGCATAACCACAATTTTCGCCAGCGCTAGCGTTATACAAAAGCTTACTTCATAGAGAGGAATGGCTATGACAACCAGTACCAGCCAGAGGTAAATATCATGCACCCGGTATGCCCAGATTGCAGCTACAAGTGTAGGAATTGCGGATACAGCGAGAAATGCTCCGACACCAAACAAAGCGACAATATGGAGTATACCGTAAAGAACCGGACCGTATTTTGGCGGAGTCTCTTCCGTACTTTCAGGTACTGATACATCCGCAGGTTTTGCCGGAGAACCACGCATTGATCTATTATCTTTTATTGTGCCGTTGTCTGCAAGCAGCGAGAGATCGTCCAGCCGGGACTCGTCACCCATGCGCGTATTCAGTCCCAGAGCCGAGCTTATGCCGATAAAACAGCCGTTGCCGATTGTAATATACCCGATCTTTAGCATGCCGTTCTCAACACGGTACCCGAGGAGCTGGGTCTCAGAACCGATAGAGGTGTCATCACCGATTGAAACCAGATCAAATATATAGCAGAGTGATGTGTTGATAATACACCGGCGACCGACACGTGCTCCCATGAGTCGGTAATAGATGTTCATAAGCGGCGTGCCGGCTAGAAATGCGGAACCGTTCAGGTTTTGTATTCGGGTCACCAGCCACCATCGAAAATAGTACCAGCCCCACACCGGGTAATTGCCCGGTTTGTAGCGCCCGATAACCAGCCATTTTATAACGATACTGAATGCCAGTAAAAAAGGATAAAATAAAACACTGACTGCAACTGAAACGATAATCAGAGTCTGCCACGAAACCGTTCCCTTCAAATAACCGAAAACAAGGAGCAGAACGCCTGCGGCGGGAATAGTAAGCACGGAATACTTGACATACAGTGACAGCGCCTGAAGAATGGTACAAGTCCGTCTGGTAAGCAGAGGTACGCTGTCAAATATCGCCTTGGCAGATTTTGTGTTCTTTTCCTGTGTGTCCCTGCATTCCTCAGGTTCAACAGTTTTCTCCCGGGAGAGGTATTCGCAGAATTCTTGTATAGTCGGGCGCTGGTAAACATTTCTTATTGAGGCATCCCTGTTCAATTCCTTCCGCAGGGCAGTAACCATCTGCGCGGCAAGGAGCGAGTCGCCGCCGAGGTCCATGAAAAAGTCATCCTTGGTTGAAATGGGGGAGATTTCAAAGATCTCTTCCCAGATAGTGAGGACCTTACGTTCAAAATCGTTTCGGGGCAAGGTAATAGTCCTGTCGGAACGCACCAATGGCGTTTTTGGAGCAGGCAATGCCTTTCTGTCAACCTTCCCGCTGCTAAGAAGCGGCAGCGAGTCAATCACATCACAGTAACGGGGTACCATATAGGACGGCAGCCGCTTCTGAAGCAGCTCGAGAATCTCATTCCTGTCCGGCTCTTTATGCCCTTTTTCCAGTAGTATAAATGCAGCCAGTTCTTTGAGTGATTCCCGTTGATGCAGGGTCACCACCGCGTTATCGATTGCAGGATGCTCCCGCAAAACAGATTCAATCTCGGAAAGTTCGATACGGAATCCCCGCACCTTTACCTGGGTATCGGTACGACCGAGGAAATGAAGAATTCCCTCGGAATCGCGCTTGACCAGGTCCCCGGTACGGAATATCACCGGTGAATTGTCGCTTTCGATGAAGGTGTTTTTAATAAAATGCGATTCAGTCAGTTCCGGCTGGTTGAGATATCCCCGTGCGACCCCGATACCGCCGATATACAGTTCCCCGGGAACACCGTCCGCCACAGGACGCATATTTTTATCAAGTATGTACGTTGTGTATCCTTTCAGCGGCTTTCCGATTGTTACCGGTTTACCCTTTTCACATAATTCAACAGTAGTATTTACAGTTGTTTCGGTAGGACCGTAAACATTGAGCATCTTACGTCCCTTAGCCCATCTGTCTACCAGTTCCTGTGGAAGCTGTTCGCCGCTGAGGACCAGCAGTCGCACAGTTGGAAGATCGCTCTTTATCATGGACAAAAAAGTCGGTACCGTGGAGAAGAAGGTCACTTTCTGTGCATTGATGAGCTCTGCAGTTTCAGGCCCGAACTTGACAACCTCTGGTGTTCCCACCACCAGCGCTGCACCATGCGCAAAACACATCCATATCTCTTCAACGGAACCGTCAAATCCGAGAGAGAACCCCTGGTATACCCGGTCCTTTTCAGTAACCTGACACACTTCATTGAATGAATGGATAAAGTCAACCACATTGCGGTGCCGGGTCATTATCCCCTTGGGTCTGCCCGTTGTCCCTGAGGTATAAATGATATAGCACAAATCCTCTGAAGTAAGGCCGGTCTCTTCTTTTGACAGCCTCTCCGCGGGAAATGCGTCGATATCATTCCGGAATGTATCAACTGCTGTTACCTTTCCGTCAAAAAAGGAGGATACGTTCTCCAATAACCCCTGCTCGGTTAAAAGGATTGAAATACCGGCATCGGTAACGATATGTTTCATTCTCTCACGGGGGTAGGCAGGATCGAGGGGCACATAGGCGGCGCCGGATTTCAGAACCGCAAGCAGCGATATGATTGGCATCTCGGAACGTTCGAAACAGATACCGACAAACGATCCCGGACCGACACCCATTGACCTGAGGTAGCGGGCAAGCTGATTGGCGCGGTATTCGGTCTCCCTGTAAGTAAGCGTGGCGCTTCTGCAGATGATGGCGGTGCGATCCGGATGTCGATCCACCTGAAATTCAAACAGTTCATGTAAACACGTTGTCATTATTCCTGTCCTGCCACTGAATTAACTTACGTCTTGTTTTGATATGCTTCGCTACCCGGCAAGAGTGTAGTTGGCCACTCCTCCGGTTGAACGTAGAAAAGTATCGGGACAAAAGCGATGGGTATAATGAAATATAATCAAAAGTCCACCTCTCCGGTTTTCAGAATAAATTTCTTAATCAACCGAAGCTAGTTGACAACCTGGATTCGAGTACGTCACCATTTCACCCCTATAGGTTTTCAATACTATTTCCATGTCATTCATACTGACAAGCGGATTGGGAATCAGGGCGACTTTCCCGCCCGCAGTATCAATAACATAGTGCGGCACCGCCAGTCCCGACGTATATCCGCGCAGCGCTTTAATTATTTCAAGCCCCCGCTCTACCGATGTTCTGAAATGAGATGCTCCCTTCACCGGATCCATCTGGTAGATATAGTAAGGTCTGACCCGTATCGAGAGCAACTTCTGCACAAGCTCCTTCATAACGTCAGGATCGTCATTTACACCTTTCAACAGTACAGACTGATTGCCCAGAGGTATACCTGCATCAGCAAGCATAGCACATGCACGGGTTGATTCCGGAGTAATCTCCCGCGGATGGTTGAAATGAGTATTTATATAGAGAGGATGATACTTCTTAAACAATGCACACAAATCTGCGGTTATACGTTGGGGCAAAGTAACGGGGATACGTGTGCCGATACGGATAATCTCAACATGAGGAATCTTTCGTAACTCTTTAAGAATATACTCGATTCTCTCATCAGAAAGCATAAGCGGATCTCCCCCGGAGACTATGACATCCCGCACCTCAGAATGGTTCCGGATATACTCGAGTCCCGGCTCCAGTTCATGCTCGAGCACCGGTTTGCTGTCACCGACCTTTCTCTTCCTGGTACAGAACCGGCAGTATGTTGCACAGAAAGAGGTTACATAGAAAAGCACCCTGTCCGGGTAGCGATGAACAAGATGTTTTGCAGGAGGATTCTCCTCTTCTCCAAGGGGATCCTCAAAACCGGCGTCTTCAAGCTCAAGGCGGTCCGGAATTACCTGCTTCCATATAGGATCGTCAGGTTCCTGAATCAGACTCAAATAGTAAGGAGTGATTCGAAGCGGATACTTCTGATGGATTTTCTTTATGGTGTGATAATCTACCCGATGGATTTCTGATAATTTTTCAGGCGTGGAAATAGTATTCCGCACCAGCTCTTTCCATTGTTCCATAAACTTTTCGCCCCCTTCGTACCGACTGTGGGGATTGCCGGTACCATTCAAATTTCTCGACCGGTAAACTGTCGTTTGAGTTCACACAGTGAAACGTTACTTTTAGTTTCACGATATAATAAATATAAAAGAAGGTGTAAGCGAAAACAGAAAAAAAAATGGATGCTATAATTAAAAATGCGTACATTATAACTTATAACTAATTGAATTAAAAGATAATATTATATAAAATAGCTTGCGTACGAAAAGTTATTTTGCGGACAGTATGACAAACAGATTCAACCGGCGTTATGGTCTCTGGGTGCTTTCCCAGTCAGGATCATATGAATAGGTGTCAATCCACTCCTTTACAGACTCCGGAAGGTTTTTCAGGCGGTTATTGTTAACCATGAGCATACGGATGCAGGTGAGATTGGTAATGCTGACAGGCAATGTCTGCAGCTCGTTTCTATTGAGATTGATTACGTACAGATGAGACAAATTCCCGATTGTTCCGGGCAGGGCCGCCAACGCATTGTTAGCGCAGTACAATTTTTTTAATGCATACATCTCTCCAATTTCATCAGGGAGGGATTCCAGGTTGTTCCCCGATATTGACAATACGTGCAGACGAAGTTTGCCGATATTCGGCGTGAGTTGGGTAATGCCGCAGTTTTCAAGATACAGTTCCTTAACCCGTCCGTGCCTTTTTACGACCACATCATCAACAGGTACCGTGTCAAGCCCGTTAAGATCGAGGATCTCGCGCACAATTACCGAGTCTTTCGAATACTCGAAGGGCAGCAGGAAGTTCCCCGCATTACGATATTCACCCGGATTAACGGCAACTGTATCCGCATCAATAACACCATACGAAGGGTTTGAAGAACTAATCCGCAACTTGTGGTTCCCCGGAGGTAATCCTTTAAAGCTGAAATTTCCCGAAGAATCTGCCAAGGCAACCCGCTCCATGCCGAAAATCTGCACAAAGACGTTCTCTTTTTTCATGAAGCACTTCTTATTCACATTCCCATAAAAGCCACCGGCCTGCAAGAGATGGATATCATCAAGTTTTTCCTCTTTGTCGATATTACCCGCTCGTTCATACAGGATCATCTGCGCAAAAGTAGAGCGGTAGTTTACCTCAATCAGATAGGTACCCGGACTTACTGAATCAATAACAAAACAACCGTTGCTGTCCGTGGTTGCATCAGGGGTTCTGTCAGAATCGGAAACAGTAGTATCCATAACATAATCTACCGGCCGGATAAACACATCCGCCTCTGCGGCAACAGTATTATCGGCAAAATACGCCCTGGCGGTCACCGATGGATTACCAGCCTTTGATCCGCTGCCACTGATAGAGTCAGTTGCGCAATGCAGTGACAGATAGACAACGGCAGTATAAAGCACACCCAACGATATTTTCTTAATACAACTCATATTTATTACCTTATTCAATATTCACTGTTCGATTACTTCCCGTTATCTTCGTTATTGGATTCTTTAGATAGAGATAGCCGTTTCTTTTTACTTCTATATTTACAGGTTATTTTTGGCGACATAAATGGAAAGAGCTGAAAATTCAACTGACAGACAGTATCCGAGTCACTGGTATCCTCAATGACCAGGGTGAGAATCTCCTCTTCAAACTGCCTGATCCGCTCCTTGATAATTTCAAAGCAGGCCGATGAGACCCCAAGTGTCAGAGAGCTGATTTCACGCAACTCACCGGGTATGGTTTCAATGGACTGTCCGGCGATTTCTATCATCCGGAGATGAAAATTTTTCAGCGCCACCGACGCGACTTCATAATCTGAAGATATCGCCTTATCGGTCTGAATAAGTTTCCCGCTTTTATCACGACGTAACAATCCAATCTCACAGAGAAATTCAATGGATTTTTTAACCTGTGCAGGAGTCAATTTCGGATAGATGCTTTTTGCGATCCATTCATAATCCTCTTTAAACGTTACGAGGGTCACAATCTCACGGATTACCGAGTGGTACCATTTGGAAAAGAATTCATACTGATCCCTCCCCATAAATTGAATGACCGATTTCCCCCGCTGCCGAATCATCTCATTGAAGAAATAATTCTTGTCTTTTACCCGCCTGCAGTTAATAAATCGTACCATGTACTCAAAATAGATACGCTCATTTTCATTTAAATTCAAGGCATCCGCATATTTTTTCATAATGGGAATAGTGAGCTTCCGGCGTCCGGATATAATATCCATAAGCATGCTGGGAGACACGCCCGTTTTCATACTGAAGTACCGGTAAGAAAAATTCCGGTTATTCTTCTTCTGCAATTGGTAATAATCTCTGAGATACAGTTTATAATCCGTGTATTCAAAGATATTGATAGCGTTTTTATTGGTTCCCATACTGTAATTTAAAATAACGATATTTCCGGATAAATGTTAAAATTTTTTAAATATTATTTGTAATTATGCGTATATAACACAATTTAATTCATTGTGATACAATAAATTATTAAAGCCATATCGTGCGGACGGATAATTTATTTGCGGACAGTCGATTCCGTTTGTTACAGCACAACGGTGTCTCAGAATGGGGTGAGTTTGTAGGAGTGAATGCCCTGGCTTCGCGGCCATATCCGTGGGAGTTCGGGCCGTATTACGATATTTTACTGCAGGAAAATTCTTACGAGGAATCGGAAGGCATCTTATAAAAATAGTGTCATGCAATATACAGTCATGCGGCCCAATCGTAGAAAAACCCGGTATTTATTCCGGTTTTTTTATTACACTATCAAAAATAACCCAAATCAAGAGATGGAATAATAATAACTGAATCAGTTCTTATATCAATACTGTCTATGTAGGCGGGGTAAACGCTGCCTGTGCGTGGATCATGGTAGGAAACACGCAGTGTTTTACCTATCTGTGTCAATACATCCGTCAACACAAGCGTTCTCGGCGTGGTATCCTGGATCGGAAATGTCAGAATAAAATCCCGGATTTTATCTTCATATGGCCATTCTTCATATAGATATTAGACTTGTTGCATAATTAAAATTAACATGAAAAATATGCTGTTTATACTT
>CAZIYW010000069.1:0-27507 GCA_964543525.1 uncultured Fibrobacterota bacterium
AAGAAAAAAGAAGGTAGTCAGTAAAAAAATACTTGACTTCCTACATAGCGGAGGACGATTAAGCTCCATGCAAAATACATTGTTGTAAAGTAAACACATTGACAATTAATAGATTTATTCTTTACCTGGTAATATCCCCTCTGAAATCATTAAAACCAGATATTCTTTCAACGCAACCCCCTGCGGCGGCTCAAACCAGTGGTCGGCATCATTGATACTGACCATAATGGGATAATCTGCGCAATTTCCTTTATTGTAAAATCGGTACTCAAAGTCATCACCACCCCAGGACGGCTTGTTTATCGTTTCATATTCATCAGGGCAGTCATAGTAGTTAAGCAGGGTGTCAAGATGGTAAAAGGCATGTTTGTATTCGGTACCACCGCCCACATTCTCTTTTGCCGCAGAGATAAAGACCGGCACGCGCGCGGTCCCGCAATCACACAGGGTACAGTCGAAATGGTGGGGGCAGTTGAATGACTGTCCATTGACATCAGATACCGGGATAATTGCCTTGAAAAGACTCCCGCCGCGTAAACAGCGCACCCCATGGGCCATCTTCGCGCCAAAACTGAAACCGATAAGATAAACATCTGTCTCCTGCAGGCAGAAATCTTTCATAGCCTGCTTAACCACTTCATCGATAAATTCATAGTTACCCCGGTGAGCATGTACCTGCCAGACAAGATCATAGATTCCTCCTCCCCGACGCGCTTCAGGATAGACAAATACCGCATTGTTTCCAAATGCCGGCTCAAGACTCTCGTGCCAGATAGATTCCCAGTCCTCCTGCGCCGTTGCACCCATCCCGTGCAAACCGACAAACAGCGATACCTTTTTATCCCTATCATAGCCGCTCGGCACATAACACCCGTACCGACGCTGCTCACCGTTAACCGTGATAAAATAGTCCTTATAGGATCCGATATGGGGCGGCTCTTTACCGCAGCCGGTGCACCTAAGCGCAATCGGATCGAG
Organism: uncultured Fibrobacterota bacterium; assembly: GCA_964543525.1. Taxonomy (GTDB): domain Bacteria; phylum Fibrobacterota; class Chitinivibrionia; order Chitinivibrionales; family JANQEN01; genus CBDVBE01. Next base: position 979 of record CAZIYW010000069.1, read on the forward strand.
CTTGATTTTGCCCAGCTCGCCTTCATAGGATTCTATAAACACCCGCTTGCTCCAGTAACCGTTGGCGATAATAAACAGGGTATCGACGATTACCTTAGCCGACGATACAACGGATAGAATTGCGTTCCCCGGCTGACTGCCGGTACCCACATTGTGGACGGGTGTACTGTTATACAGTAAGGGAATGTGTCGGTACAAATAGACCTGTGCACCAATCGACACACGGAGAATGGTCACCTGATCTGCCGGAAGTGCATTGGAGATATTAACCATGTGTTTCCCCTGCATCAGTTTCATATTACACACCTGGTGTATTGCTCTTCCCTGCAACGAGAACAGGGTAACGGCCACCTGTGCCGGTTCCTGCAGGATAAAACGAACGGTATTCTTTATAATAACCGGAACGGCAGAGATATTTCCCATCGGTGCAGGGACAACCGCCGTGGACGTACCAAAAGCAAAATGGCCGCCGTCATTACTGAGCGTTATAAGCTCGCCATAATAAGGACTGCCACTTGTGTTAAACGGTATGTCCTTTGTCAAACATACCGATGCTCCCTTGACCTTTGCTCCGGTTTTTGCGTCAACCACCGTTCCCGTAAGCTTCAGATTCTGTGCGTATAATACACCCGTAATACACAATATACATGCGAGTTGTAACAGACACCCCTTCATAATCGTTCCCTTCCTGCAGTTTTTTATTTGGTAACCGTAACCTTTACTAATTTCATTACTTTTAGTGTGGATTACTTTCACCTGTAAATGCGTCTATTCTTTGCTTTAAACTTGTACCCTTACTACCTTTAACGGCTTTTATCTCAGTCGGATCACACTCATGAGACGGTACCCCTGCATTGTCAGGCGCATTGAACACCGAACTGTTACCGACTTTTGCGTATGACTTATCCGGTTTCACCAGAAAGATACTGGGCATAACAGGATACCCGAATACAGACATGGCGCTGTTGCCGTTTCCTTCACTGGCAGCGGTACGGGTACCCGAAGCCATACTGTGTATCATGTTTTTTCATTGAACTGTTATTGTCGAGTGGTGCTATTGCCAGCACCGCAAGGTCATATTCGTTACACCCATATTTTTCCCACGCTTTCTGTATTGTACGTCCCGTACTCAAACAACCGCTTCAATTGGTAACAGTAAATTCTACCAGGACATGCTGATTATTACTGATATAGGTGTATAAAGTATGGGAGTTGTTGTTATAATCAGTTACTGTAAAATTTTTAACCGTTTGATACTGACAGATTGCGGCAGTGTATAGCAGCAAACCAAACAAACAGCCCCTCATTTCTGTTCGCTTCATTTCACTATCCTCAAAAACAGTATTATTTGCTTATGTAGTATTTGGAATATTTCCTGCCCCGGGACGCATTGAGGGAGAGAGAGATGCTAATGCGATATGGGGGGCAGGAAATATCTAAAAGACCCCACCCTTTATCAGTCCCCACGCTGTATAAAAACACCATACAGGCATTGGATTTTCATAATTATGTAACCGGCACCCATTTTTCCAGAATTTCCGTACCAACAGTATCTATTCGAAAAAAAACCGGTACTGTAATTCAATTGACTGGTAAACGAATTATAATTGCTGCCGGTGTTTATCCTTTCTATTGCTTTAATTCGTCCTGAAAAGTATGGTATGCGCCCTCTGAAAGGTAAATACAGAGTCCATCCTCCGGGTTTTCTCCGGAACAGCTCTTTCTGAGCGCCAACACGACCTTGACCGATAATACCAGTCGGCTTAACGCAGGTGATTGTCAGCTTGGGTCTGTATCCCCCCTCCCCCCAATTAACTCAGAGGTACGCATCCATATTTTTTATTACATACTGCTTCCTTTTATCATTATATACAGAAACCGTTGTTCGGCTCACTTCCTTACCATACGTTATAGAAAGGTATGCACCCTCCCATGAGAGGCCGGGGGAGAATAGGATAGACTCGCATAAAGAGGGGCACACTTTCTACTCTTTCTATGCTTCATGTTTCTTATGTTCCTCTTCCTCCCGCACCACCGGATAGACAACGTCATTGATACCGAATACCTTCTTACTGTTTGGTACAAAATCCGGCATGCCTTTAAATCCGGCAAGTATTTCCTGTACCGCATCAATTGATTTCCGATCAACAACCTTCGGAGGATTTTCTACCTCTTCCATTACAACTGCCTCCTGTGGTTTGTTTTTATATCCGCCATAAACGCGATGCATTATATTTAATACAATACGGGCTATGGGGCTTTGTGACATCATATACTCCTCTGGTTTGGCGGCCGATGAGTGTTGTGCGTGTCGCGCTCTATAGTCCCCTTTTGATTCTTATATTCCTGAATAACTCACTCTTTCATATATCTTCCCCCGGTCTGAACATATTCGAAACTTTACGCCACTTGCCTCTCAGTGATGTGCACATACAGGTTCTAATCCCGTTGGTCGCAATCCAGCCGCCCGCTCCCGGAAGTGGCCAGTTATTGTTATATACAACATTCCAGGTACTGCTTGATCCACTCTGTAAATCGATCAACTCCCGGCACCCCTTTGAATCCGGGCAGTTGAGTAATGTAATCTGCCTGAATTGATTCTCTTTTTTCAAATTTGCCAATTGTCCCATTGTTTACTCGTTAATACGTCCCTTATGTACCGTCCCTCGCCCAGAGGACACAATTTTTCAACAGTGCTATCCCGTCCTCGGCAAGCAGGGTTTCCTGACCGAAAAAACCGACCCGCCGCGCCGGTGCACTCGTTCCTACCATCATATCTCCCGGTGAATAGCAGAACAGGAAGGTGTGGAAAGGAGGGCTCGGTGCATCACCGATCTGCACCCCATCAGTGCTCTGCATACCCCATCCCATTCTGGCAATATTGGTACCGAACACAGTTCCGCTCATACCACCTGCGATGGGATGCTGGCTGTCCATTATTATTATTCGATATTCATTGTCAATACCCCAGTCAGTCCCTTCAACAGGACCGGTCATGGCCAACTGCGGATAGAGTGACGGACTGGAAACAACGATTGGTTTGTCCAGATTACGAAACAGAACCTGCATTGATTGACTGAGCTTAACTGAATAGGCCATGAAAACCATGTCAATCCCGGTAGTATCGGCTGGAGTAAATCCCTCGGTGGTACGGGTTATTACCTGCATACCGGTGTCTATTTCTTCTATGTATTCACGGTGAATAAAGGCATAATAGTTTACCGTGTCATCCAGCCCGTCAACATACTCGATTACCGTATCAAAATCGACTGTATCACCGGTGACGAGAAACAGCAGCTTATAGCTGAAGGTAACGACCGCGGTATCGGATTCCGCTACAGAAACACTCTGTTCAATAACTACTATGCTCTGCATATCACCCTGAACCATATATTCAATCGCAGGAATACTGCCCACAGGAACCGAATCAAGAAATAGTTTATCGGTGCTGCCAACCCTGCTTTTCAGCGGGGTTCCGGCAATAAAAACATACCCTGAAACCGTATCAATCTGCTGCGTGGAAAAATTGACCTGAATTGTACCGGTTGGTAAAAGCACGGCCGGATTAAGTGTCACTGAGTCGGCAGTAACGGCAACATTAAAAACCATTACCCGGGTGCCATGCCTCAAATCTGTGGCAAACAGGGTATACATGCCGCTGTCAATCCCGGTAAATCTGAACTCTCCCCTCTCATCAGTGGTATCTGCAACGTAGTCCGGTACCGAATCATCTTCAACCGGGTTATATCCGGATGGGATCAGCAATACCCGGGCATCTTCAGCCGGTGTTATTCCGTCAGTAGTAATAGTGCCGGTAACAATGACAGGATTGCCAATCTCTGATCCCCCGGCCACATTAGTCGAGCAGGAATAGAGTGCAGGCAGACAGAATAGCAGTAGCGAGAGATACCGGGCACATTGCCGTAGTAACAACGTAATCCTATTTATCCGCTTCATCAATAACCTCACTCATCGGGAAAAACTGGAAATTAACATGATAGACCCGCTGAACCTCCTTCTCTTTCTCTGCAATTTCCAGCAGTTTTTTCCTGAATTTCTGTATCTCCTGTTTATACTGCTCCATTCCCTCATTGGACAGTCCGACCACCAGGCAGGAGATATCCCGCTGCGACCGTGGTACAGTATCAATCGACTCTGCCGCAAGCATCATATTCTGCACATGGAAATTCTGCACTGCCAGTGATTTGACTTCATTGCCCGTTGTAATAATTGTATCAGTCTGAACATATTTTGTGCCAACCTTTTTTATTAAACCGAGTTTTAAAAGCAGCTTCACAGACTGTCGTGCTTTTCGTGCTGAAATCGGCGGTTTGACCATCTTTCCCAGTTTTGCATAATCTTCATTAAAATCAACATGTACAACCAGCTCGCGAATCGTGTTATGGTACCATTTCTGATAGAAATCATACTGCCGGGCAAGTACTATTTTTGCCCTGTTTCGCTGATTATACTGTAATAGTTTCTGAAAATATCTGTTTCGCACCGAAAGATTTTTCGCATGATTAAATGCAATAATATCACAAAAATAGGAAAACGATTTCCCTTTCAGTTTAAGCACCCGGTTTATCTTTGTTATTGATGCTTTGGAGAGGTTTTTCCTGCCATCGATCACCAGTTTAATAAAGCTCTTTGATTTAAACCCCGCTTTTTCGGCAAATACCCGGTATGAGAAGCTACTGTCCGCCTTCTTTCTCTCAATATAGAAATCTTCGAGATACTCCCGATAATTCAAATAGTTATAAATATTAGGCATAGTACACTTCTACATCAGTATAAAGTCCAGGTACTATTCTATATATCCTCTCCCCCTGAAGGTGATATATACCACTATGACACTAATATATAACAAAATTGTGACGAATGACGAATTATTTTGCAGAAATATGATATTTTTTGGAAAACGTTCAAAATAGTAATAAGTTAAACGAAACGTTATCGGCAGGTGTATCAATGCAACCATGCATACATGCATAAAGTAAGGTAAAAAGTATCAGGGCTAGATTACCCTTAAAAGAGCGGCAAATAAAAAAAGCCATGTTTAGGCATCTAAATGCGGAAAATGGCCTTTTTTTTAAAGATACGAAAGTATCGAGTTATTTTTCCTGCAGATTATGCAGTCTCATCGACCTGGTTCCGTGATTCTCTCGTCCGAGCGGCTTCTTCCTGCCGCTCGGCCTGCATCTGTTTTTGCTCTTCATTACGGGTCTCCTGTTTTCTTGCATTCTGCTCTTCAACCATACGACGAACCATAGAATCATCCTGCCCCGCTCCGGCACCTTCAATCATAGGCATAATTACCTCCCTAGATAATGGAATGAATACATCACCCCATATATTTATCGGAGGATATCCGAATTTCTTTAGCCTTTAAAAATTTTTTTTTACTTTATCTATACGATACTTTCTTTCACTTTCCTTGTTTCAGCTCCTTTAAAGTGATTTTATCCAATCAAATCAGCGCTGTCTACAAAAAGCTACACATATAACTAACCTATTGATACTAATATAATTATATTAGCATATCACACTAAAAATATCACAGGAAAATCGTGATTTCCCTTTATTTTTTTTCAATTTAGCCCTATAATAAATGTAGAGGGGCTTTTGCAGCATTTTGCCCCAAAAACCCCTTTCATAGCAATATCATGTAACAAAGGAGGTTGCTATGAAAGCAAAAATCACACGTAGAGGCGTTGTTACCCTCCTCATAATTATTATCATTATTTCCCTTGCTGTTGTTTATAACCATTACTTTGGCCGCCCATCATATTCAGGCATGCGGATTCAAAGTACATTCAGCAGCAGCAAGAAAAAGGTGAGCAAACCGGATATCTGGTTTGAGGATTTCTGGGGAGGAAAGAAAAAGAATAAGCCGGGAGATATTGGACGATAATTGAAATTGGCCGGTTTTTATTCTTTTCGACAGAAGAATATTGTTCTACAATATGGGGAGGGGTTTTTTATACCTGAAATCTATTAATCATTTAAATGAGCCCCTTTCGCTACGACTCATAAGGAAGAAAATTCTTTAATTCCCTGTTCTCAGGATTAACTTCAAGCGCCTTCTGACAGAGGACCGCCGTATTTTTCAAATCGCCTTTATTCTTGTACATCAATCCGTTTAAAAAGAAGTTCTGCCCAACAATATAACGGTCCATTTTTTCTCTATCATCAATATTTTGCTTTTATAAATATAAAACAACACCGCTTAACACCATACCAATTATGCCGGTGCTGCTCAGTACAATACCGAAGCTGACATATTTTTTCCGGTTTTTCGTTTCCGATTCAAAATTTTCCTCAGCATTCGCTTTTCCCCTGCTTTTGTCTCTGAGATACTTGTAATATCTTCTTTGGGAGGTTGACGCAATAACAAAAAGAGCGCCTATACAGAAACCTAAACATGAGACCACAAAAAGTTGGTTACTGAAATTGTTCCGGGTATGCTGTGTGTCCAACCACCATATTATACCGGCTATTGCAAACAGCGCTGATTCAATTAGAAAGAATGTCTGTAACAGCTGTTTACCGATATCGGAACTTTTCAAGATGGAGGGTTTATTCATGCCAAATAAATTCTTTTAAAGGTAACTCCGTTGTTAATAAGCACTAAAAATATATCTATAGCAAAATGTTTAGAGAAGAAAGGGATATATTTTCGAGAAATACAAAACCGCGTCCTTATCAATCGTAATTGCCAGTACAAGTTCCGGTAGTTGATACTGAGAATTTGCCCATGATGATAAGTAAACTTCTCCACGCTGGTCGGGATAATTGCTTCTTCGTAAAGCGCTTGGCGCTGAAAATGCACTGAGTTTTTAATGTGTCTGCCATAACCCTCCCGCAATGTAAGGTTATCAGATTAGAAGAATCAACTATTAATAAGCCATTTGATTGTGGCAAAGATGATTTGAATGATTTTTTAAATATAAAATAAAATTTAACTTCTTCCCTTGCCCAACTGACCCACCCCTATTTAACCGCCCCACTTTGCGAAATATATAATCACCATTTTTTACTGACCCGGCAAAAAATGACATTGAGACGTTCACGATTCTTATTAAGGAAAAATTGAATCGGGTAGGAATTAACCGGAATTATTCATAGCCGCAAAGACATTACCAAGCGTGCCCTCGACCGGATCGGGGGACACGAAGTTATTGAAATTTACAAGATAAGGTGTCATTCCTTAAATAATCCATATATGATATGAATGGAATTTAAAAAGAGATTAACCATTACTAAACTGATAATATATTTCAATAATATTTCTTTATTTTTTTGTAACTTTGTGGCAAAATTTGTGAATAGTGCATAGTAAATTAAAAAAGGGCTGGCATGGCCTGGAAACAAATTATATAATGAAGATTATTTGAAAACATAAGTTATATTACATTTATTAAGACACATCTGTCTACACATGTATCTCACTTTCAGCTATATTCCAGTATATTTGAGTTGCTTACTGCACTACAGGAGAGATTATACTATTGAAAGGATACAATATCCCTGATGAAAAACACTATAGAAAAATCCTCCTCTGAATTGGACACGGAAGCCATACTCCGAATGAGTGTCACTACCTTTTCTAACGTGATCATCTCCCTTTTATGTCTTTTTTTCAGCATTATTGACTTCCTGCAGGGGGAAATTACAATTGGGGTAATACTCAGCATAGTAGCTGTTGCTGCATTGATTAATGTATTGTATGTCCGCTTAAAAAGAAACCTTAAAACCGGTGCAGTAATATCAACACTTGTCGGATTTATTCTGGGAGAATTCCTGTTCCTGCGTCTCGGTACCTATAATTTCGCTTTTGTGTGGTGCTATACTCTTCCGCCTTTCTTTCTCTTTATTACGGGTTTAAAAGCAGGATTAACAGCATCGCTGTCGTTTCTTGGTGTGTGCATCATCTCCTTCTTTCTTCCGGAAAACCTTCTTCTCACAGCTGACTATCCGGAAAATTTTCTTCTGCGTTTTACCGCATCCTTTAGTGCTATAACCATTATATCCGGGTTGTATGAATACAGTCGTGAGAGATCCCAGCATACTATACATGCCAACGAGCGACGGTTTCGCTCACTCATTGAAAACAGTGCTTCTGTGTATACTATTATTGAACTTGACGGTATGGTCAGATACAAAAGTCCTTCGTTAAAAACGGTGTATGGCTATGAGCCTGCGGAACTGATCGGCACCAGCATTTTCGAAAAGGTACATCCCGATGATCGTGAGACTGCAATGAACGAGATGCAATGGCTGGTAAATAATCCCGGCAAGGTTCATACAATAGAAACCAGATACCGGCACAAAGACGGTACCTGGCGTCAGATAGAAGTGACCGGTATCTGCCTTCTCGGTGATCCGGCCATACACGGCATTATTTTAACTTCACATGACATTACCGATCAGAAACGTGCTGAAAACGACCTGAAGAAACTCAACGAAACACTGGAGCGGCGTATAGAGGAGCGCAGCGCACAGCTTCAAAAAAGCGAAGAGCAGCTCCGGCATTCCGAGAAGATGCGGGCTATTGGCTGTCTCGCCGGAGGAATTGCGCATGATTTCAACAACCAGCTAACCGGAATACTTGGCTGCGCTGATTTATTACGCTCCATGTGTGAAAACGACAAATCACAGTATGAGCTTGCCGATATGATTGTGCGGGCGGCAAAGCGTGCCAGCCATTTTAATGCACAGCTACTGGCCTTCGCACGTAAGGGGAAATATCAGTCCACACCCGTTTCAATCCATACCGTTATCAGTGATGTCGTATCAATGCTGGAGCACAGTATCGACAAAAAAATTGCAATCAAACGCCACCGAAACGTTGAACGGGCGGTTGTCCAGGGTGATCCGGCGCAACTGCATAATATGATGCTCAATCTTGCGCTTAATGCCCGCGACGCCATGCCTGACGGCGGCGAGCTTACCTTTACAATTGATGCTACCACACTCGACGGGCACTATTGCCGACAGAGTCCGTTCGATATTAAACCGGGTCATTTCATATCCATAACCGTAAGCGATACCGGTGTCGGTATGGATAAAACAACCCGCCAGCGCATTTTCGAGCCGTTCTTTACAACCAAAGAGAAGGGCGCCGGCGCCGGGATGGGTATGGCTGCGGTATACGGCGCTGTTCAGACTCACCACGGTGCAATCGATGTCTCCAGTAAACCCGGGCAGGGTTCAAGTGTCTGTATTTATCTACCTGCCGCATCGGCAAAGGATGAACCTCTGGAGATAAAGACAGAATCACTATCTGACAGCGCCGGACCGCCCCTTACCATTCTGCTTGTTGACGATGAAGAACCTGTGCGGTTCAGTGTCACCCGGATGCTCCATAATCAGGGGCATCGGATCATACCCTGCAGGGACGGTGCCGAGGCCATTACTATCTATGCCGCGCAATGGCAGAGCATCGATCTGGTAATCCTTGACCTGGTCATGCCAAACATGAATGGTACGGAAACATTTCACCGTATGCAGACTATAAATCCGGATATTAAAGTATTAATCTTATCGGGATACAGCCTCAACAGAGATGTTCAGAAACTTATTGATCAGGGAGCAACGGCATTTCTTCACAAACCATTTGACAAAATGGAACTGCTGACAAAGATTAACGAAATAACCGCAACATAATAATTTCAATTGCCGGAGATCCGGCCGCTGCCTTGCGCGTAGAAAAATCACCATCCCTGGTACTTGCCGGTTCAAATGGCAAAGACTCCCGTTTACCGAAAACGGAGTAATTGACCTGCTTCTGTAAATTGAATTGTGTTTATCGGCCTGGTTGTTTATTTTTTGTTTTTCTATGACAATGCTATTTTCATAGAATAAGGGGATGCAGTGAATATCGGTATAATAGTCTGCTCTCGAACGGGTCACACCCTTTCGGTGGCAGAACGGCTCAAGAAAAAATTATCTGCAGACAGCCATGCGGTAACTCTGAATCGGGTGGAAACCGCCTGCAAAGTACCATTGGGAGCAGCAACCGCCGAACTCAAAACAAAACCGGCAATTGAACCGTACGACATACTGGTGTTTGGCTGTCCGGTACAGGGAGGGGTCCCTTCCCCGCCCATGACAGTCTATCCGGAGCAGGTCGCAACACTTGAAGGGAAAAGGTTGCATGTATAGTTACCGGCTTATTCCCCGCCGGATGGGGAAGAGACCAGACCATTGCCGGAATGAAAGAACTCTGCCAATCAAAGGGTGCGACATTCCTCGGTTCGGGAAGTGTAGGTTGGTTGAGCTTTAAACGTAAGCGACAGATTATAAAAGTGGTTGATAGTATAAGCGCCTTACTCCACTGAAATATCATTCCCACACTAACCGGTAATTTTTTGGACATCTACCGGCGGTGCGGCACGACACGTTCGGCAAAGCCAGTAAAACTGTACGGACCCCCGTAATGAGGAAGCGCCTGTCTTTCCTGAATCTCCCGTCGAATGTACCGTACCTGTTATCGTGACACAAAAAGTTTAAACGATTTTGACGCCGGCCTGTCGGTACCGCTGAATTCTATCTTACAGAGATAGACACCGCTGCCGATCATTTCCCCCGTGTGCGTGGTACCGTCCCATACAATCTGCTGCATACCGTCCTGACCTTGACCGACAGTAAATTCCCGAATCACTGTACCGGCCGCGTCATAAATGTGTATTACCGTGTTATTATTACCCCGTGCGTAAAAATTGATTGTCGTAAACCGGGTAAACGGATTAGGACCGGAATGAAACACTATTTCTGCACTCGGTTTTGTTTTCAGTTTCATATCCGTTGTAATCGGCTCGCAGGACCCGTCCGGCAGCATGGGTCCAAGATCATTTCTCGAATCGTCACAATCGCATTCATCGGGACAATCCGGGCAGTTATCTGGTTTCGGTCCCACTCCCCAGTTGTAATAGCCGTCCTTGTCAAGGTCCTGACATTTAATATCGCCATCGTCATATATTCTGCTCATAACCGGAAGCTTATATGCTGATAAGTAGAAATCACTCAAACTACTTGGCTTTACACTTGAATACCCGTTATTACCGGAGCTTGTTCCATGGCTGTTTTTAAATATCCATACAGTTTTTCCATTGCTGTCCTTGCGGAACCCAACCAGACTCATGGCGTGAGACATGCTCGATATACCCACATTCAGCGGACCGTAATGGATAAGGAATCGTTTCAGACTGTCCTCAGATGCGCTGCTTCCTGAAATATTGATGGAAGCGGGGAATCTCAGATTTTCAATGGGATTGTCACTGCTGTCACCACAGACCGGGGAATTTGATGCCTTGTAGGGAAAAGCATCTTCCTCCATGACACCGTGTTTGACCACCCATCTGCTTGCCTTTGACGGGCTGCCGCCGTTACATCCCTTACCAAAGGAGCAGGCATCACTGCATTCCATCAACTCCTGCTCCGACAGATCCATATCGATATGATCGTTATAATACAGATTAGCCAGCATCTCTGCACCGGCGAGTGTTGAATGTGCCCAGCATGAGCCGCAATACTGAGGATAAGCCTGATCCTTGATTTCTGTATCCCAGCCGCCGCCAAGCTTATCGCCATCATAATAGGGAGAGTTCGGGTCATTGGCGCCGTGTCTGGATCGCCAATCGAATGAATCAATCATAGTCTGAGTCGTGGAAACTGAAATATCCGGTGTGTTCGAATTGAGGGTAAACACACCGCCTGCATAGTATTCAAACCCCTGCAGATTGGCAAGCATATCATCCTTTTGAAACATCATTTTTTTCTGTGCATAGGTGAGCATTGAGAGTGAGGTATGCCCGGCAGTCCACTCCATACCCTTCTTTTTAATCGACTCGTTCAACAGATCGATTTTCTGTTTCTCCTGTTCGATTCTTAGCGTTTGCCGCATTTTTGCTATAGCATTTCTCGGATACGGAGAAGTGGTAACGGTGGCGAGATTCTGCAGTTCCATTTTGGCACCGAGCAATTCAATCCGCAACAGAACCGGCGTTACCGCATTGAGCAGCTTTGTCTCTTCGCAAACATTGTTGACAAAAAAGGATTTCTTATCGGCTGTCAGCGAATATACTTCGTATACCAGATATTCATTGCCGCTGTCATCAACAAGCACAACCCGCGCGAGACTTGCCTCTCCCTGAAGAGTTACCCGGGCGGTTATACCCGCGCCGAAAACCGCACGTCCGTTATCAACAGCAACCACATGCCCTGTCAGATTATTTCCGGCAGTAAAGGAACGGTTGATATCGGCAATGTGCACGTGCTCGCCGGTCAATTGAAATGCATCCCCGGCAAACGAAATATCACCGGCTTCAACGCCCATACCTCCCGTCAGGACAAAGACGACAAACAACTGTACCCATACTCTTTTCATAACACCCTCCCCGATATGATGAATTGTAATAAAGTTACTTTACTTTAATGAAAACAATCGGCGCTTATTGCATTACACTTCTTTTTATCGCCGGTATTATTTAAAAAAGATGAATTGTCAGTATCGAAAGAAATAAAATGCGGGATACGCGCACAGAGTTCTACTCTATGGTGAAGAATCAACATTCTCATCATCCCCTCCCCTTCTGATGAGATTATACAAACAGGTTGCTATTAAACAGAGGTGCGGTGAAATGACAGTGACTATTCCCACTATTTTCACTGGTATAAATATATATGTATATATCGTATATATATCGCTCCTTACTCGTAAAATAGCACAAAAGGAATGAAAAATCCAAATAATCAGCTGATAGGAATAAAATTTATCCGCCGAAAGGTGTTAATAAAGATCAAATCTTCAGCCATTTTGATTCGGTAATGAAAAAAGCTAAAAGCGGAAGGCGCCTGCCTGGGATCGCATTAAATTTAAACAGGCCAATGAAAAGCTGTCATCGTAATAATCATACATTTCTGAGATTACTACACTAACCTCCCCTTAAACTCCCCGAACGCCCGTTTCAAATCATCCAGCTCTGGTCTTATATGTAACACCCGGTCTTCCAAAGCAGCAACGCGCTCCCCGCCTGTATCGACAGCTGCCGAAACAGGTTCACGATCTTCAGGTACCTCCTCAATTGCGGGCTCACCGGCCAGCAGATGCATAAACCGATTTTCCTTTCTGCCCGGAAGCCGTGGAAGTTCAACGACAAACGGTCCCTGTTCATGTTTTATTAATGCGGTAACGGTACCGTTAACCTCTTCAGTGTCCTTGAAAGCATACATCCTGCCTGTTCTGCCTCTAATCTCCCCGAGTGTCTGGGGGCCGCGCAGCATAAGGACACACAAAACTGCAATTTCCTGCGGACTCAGGTGCCAGAGCGCATACACATTATGCTCATATTTCGGTACCCGTGATCCGGCTATATTCCGACGCCACACCATCTGCCTGCTCCGAAGATTTTCGATAGCACTCTCAACCTGCCGTTCGGAAAGGGACATAACCGGATCCCGGTTCGATTTTTGATTGCAGGCCGTCGTTAAAGAGTTTAAAGTAAGGGGATAATACTCAGGGGTGGTTAACTCTTTCTCGACCAGTGCTCCGAGAACTCTGACCTCACTTTCATGTAATCGTATATTCATAAAACCCCCAGTTCTGTTAGCATGTATTAAAATATAAATTCCAGCATAAACGGGTAATTTTCTATATATTATATGATATGAAAAAGTTTCCGGCACCACTTGGTTTTTAGCATATAATACCCCTCCCTTTTGAAAAAATGGTTTCGTAATTTAGGTTGTTTGTATAGATACATTTTTGACCGGAACTATATAGAGTATAAAGTATTTCGTTACTTTCATCCTTAACCTTTGGTAGGGGGGGCATATGAACAGCTCTGTTCAGAAAAAGTCTCAGAACCATTCTCCATTCAATTTTTGTTATCATGTAATTCTTTCAATTCTTTTAACTGTTTCACTCTGTTTTGCCGGCTGGATATCCTTTGAAGACGGCAGGATTAAAACGAATGTCACTGAAAAGGATCAGGTACGGTGTACCGATATTGCTGTTCTGCAGAAGGGGTGCAATCTTTCCATTACAATTCCCGGGGCATATGAAGCGAAGCCGGATGATTTCGGCCTTCTTGCCGGTAACTACTCGGTGTTTTCTCTATTCGGATCAGCACTGAAAATTGTCAATGAGAACATCAGCGGCACATTCAGGCCGGACAAGCTCGGCAAGCCTAATCTGCCGATAACACGATTTCATGTGCTGATACCGTACTCGGTGACCAAAGACCAACTGACCATTTCCGTGCTCAACGCCCATTTCAAACCAATCAACGGTTCCTGGTTTATTGCACCAATTCAGGAGCAGGTATTTGACTCATTTATACCGGGGGTTCATCGTGATACCCGTGTGTTTCAAATGGATAAAACGATCTATGAAAAAGACGCCTTTTTCACACATCCTCTGGAGTATGACATTTTCATCTGCCACGGATATAAAATACTGGAGATCAGATATTGCCCGATGAAGTATAATCCGGTTACCCAAACCGTGCTTTCAACGAACTCGGCACAATTCGCTGTCACCTATGAAACCATTCCGGTAAATAACAATATCCAACCCAATAATTTTACCAACACTATTTACAAGACGACTTTCAACGGTATTACCGGTAGGCGTAATGAGCCCTTGGTAAAGGTTTCCCGTGGCGGTAAATTTGTCATTGTCTCTGCAGACCCGCTTATCGACTGTCCAACCATGGATGAGTATATTGCCTATCGGGAGAACCAGGGCTATGAGCATGTTGCAACTCTTGATGCTAGTAGCGGTTCATCGGGAATTGAAAACAAACTGCAGGAATTGTACGATGCTGAGAAGATTGAATTTGTACAGGTTATCGGTGATGATTACTTAATTGATCCGCCGCAGGGTGGTGATGAATACCACTATAAAGACTGGGCAAACTTTGAGGGCGGCGATACCTATGAGGATGTTATGCTCGGCATTTATCTTTGTAATACGGAAACCGGTTTCAAACAGATTTTCGATCGCCAGAAATGGCATGAAGCCGGTGGTGAGTGGACAAAAACCGCGATTAGCACTCTTGGACAGCAGGATCAGGAGAATCCGCTGGAACGGTTTTCCTCAGGTCATTACGGCTCGAGAAACTGGGACAACCCTGAACTGGGTCTCGGGTATACTGTACACCGGATCTATAAAGTCAATCGGGAGCCGACACAGGGATACGGCGGCGGCTATAATGTTCCCGGTCCCTTTCCCTGGGAAGAGTGGGCACTTGACCCTGACCCATTCTACACCAGCAGCTCGGAGGCATGCGATGAAATATACGACCGATGGAATGAAGGGGTTTTCATTATTTTCCACCGCGATCACGGCTCTCCGTCAGGCCCGAGCAGCCCGTCAATTCGTATGAGCAGCAAAGTGACGGCCACCTGCTCTCCATTATTCCTTTCAATGAATTGCAGCTCCGGAGATTTTAAAGACAACCATTCGAGTAATTTCGCTTATCTGACACAATCAAAGAAAATCGGTACCTGTGCGACACTTGCTGCTCCGGTGACCACCATGTCCGGTGATAACGACCTGTATGCCATGGCAATACTGGAAGGGTTAATCCCTGAAGATGGCGGACCTCCCGAACGGCAGATGGGTATGGTACATATCATGGGCAGTCTGAAAAGTAAATCACACTCACGGAAATTCTTCCATAACTACGGCGATGTTATGACCTTGCTCAGTATCGGTGACATGGAGCCGATGATAAAAGTAATGGCACCATTGGAAGTCGAGCAGAATTCTGTTTGTAAAGTTACCTGGAGCGATAATATTGATGGTAACGTATCTATCGAACTGCTCAAAGGCGGCATGGTAAACGAAACACTCGCAGATGCAACCGAGAGTGACGGCTCCTTCGAATGGAACGTCCCCGTTGATTTTCCGATAGGGACAGACTACGCATTCAGAATCACCAGTGTTGACAGTACTGCACTGGCCGATACGAGTGAACTCTTTCCAATCGTTGAGGAATATATTATCGACTCCTTTCCCCATGTACAGGATTTTGACGAGATGGGTGTTACCAGACCACTCGGCGAGAAATGGGAGCAGCTTGATGATGATGACTTTGACTGGATAGTGCTCTCCGGCCCGACACCGTCACAGCAGTATGAAAGTACCGGCCCTGAAGGTGACCATACTTCAGGTAACGGCAACTATGTCTATGTCGAAGCATCCGATCCGAATTACCCGAATAAAAAGACCAATATGATTTCACCCAAGTTCAACCTGTCGATTCTGAGTGACCCTGAACTCATTTTCTGGGCACAGATGAAGAGTGATTCAAATACTATGGGTGATATCTATATAGATATTAAGGTCGATACGACCTGGCATAATGAAGTAATCCACTTGACGGATGACCACGGCGATCCATGGTTTGAAGTAAAACAGGACCTTACAGACTACAGAGGTGAGCGGGTGCGGTTCAGGTTCCGCGCTGTAACCGGCGAAAGCTGGTGCGGGGACATGTGTATCGACGATTTTCAAATCAACGGGAACATGACCTCCAGCAAAAACGTGATAGCTGTACTGCCGTCGACATTTGATTTTCGGTACTACGGCTCACGGATCCGGTTCCAGATTCCTGATACCAGGCTTACATCTATTCCCGTTCGAATAGATCTTTACAATCTGCAGGGGAAAACAGTAAAAACTTTAATAAATAAAAACGTGAAAGCCGGGCGATACTCAATCGGTCTGGACAGAGAGAGTCTTTCAGCGGGAATGTATCAGTGCAAACTGGTCACCAAGGGTTACTCAAAGGTTATCGGGGTCCTGCTGATTAAGTAGCAACTGCCCGAATACATGGTAAAAAGGTCATTCCCGCATGAATTGAGCAGGAAGCCATATTTTACTCCTTATACAGATATAAAAACCCCTCATCGGGAAACCTGGTGGGGGATTTTTATATGCAATTTTGCCCGGAAACGCTATTTTCTTTTAAACATATATTCACCGGTATTAAGGTGCATTAAATCGATTATTATTACCCTAATTCTAATTTAATCACAAATAATATTCAGCAATTCTCTGCAGATACTGATGATTTGAATTGAATTCCCCCTTTTCTAATCGTTTAAACAGGCATTTTTTTGAGCATACAGACCTGTTTTTGTTTATATTACTAAATGTATCTATAGTATACAAACTTCAACAACCAGATCCCTTCCCCGCACGAAGAATCACGGTTGTAAAAGTACACGAGCGTGTTACATTTACCCGGCAGATTCGAAAAAATATTTAAAGCAAATTATTGAATAATCAGTCGAGATAATGTAATAATGTAAGTATATACTTTTTATCATTACTATTGGGAGGGGGATTTGATGTACGTTCCTGTTAATCAATTTCCATTGCGGCCATTCAAACCTAATTGCCCCAAAACATCTCACTTGCCGTTTTTTTTGGTTTTTCTCTGTGTTTCAATCACTTTTGCCGGTTGGGTTTCATTTAAGGACGGTCGGACAAGAAGTTCTTTTACACACCAGGATATGACTCACCTGACCGATATCAGTGTTGTGCGGAATGTCTGTAATCTCACCATTTCCATTCCCGGAGCTTTTGAGAATAAACCGAGTGATTTCGGGCTTCTTTCCGGAAACTACTCGGTATTCTCTTTATACGGATCCGCACTGAAAATCGTAAACGACAATATCAGTGGCACCTTCAGACCGGATAAGCTCGGCCAGCCGAACCTGCCAAGGGCAAGATTCCATGTACTGGTGCCGTCTTCGGTAACAATGGATGATATCAGTGTAGAAGTAATCAACACACATTTCATTCCAATCAGCGGCACATGGTTTATCGCACCCATTCAGGAGCAACTGTTCGACTCCTATATTCCCGGTGTTCATCGTGACAATCGTGTTTTTCAGATGAATAAAAGCATCTATGAAAAAGACGCTTTTTTCACCCATGATCTTGAATATGAACTCTCATCCATTAACAAATACAAAGTACTGGAAATCAGATACTGCCCCATGCAGTACAATCCGATGCGGAAACTCCTTCTGGCAACCCAGACGGCTCAGTTTGTCATTACCTATAAAAACGGCGGGGTACATGTTCCGTCGAAACCGAATAATTTTACCAATGTCATCAATAAAACTACTTTTGACGGTATCGGCGGGAAGCGTAGCCGGGGCCATGTCCATATACCGCGCGGCGGTAAATTTGTTATTATCTCCGGGGATCCGCTTATCGATTGTCCAACCATGGATGAATTTATTGCTTATCACGAGGGTCAGGGGTATGAGTATGTAAAAACAATCAATGCCGACAACAACACATCATCACAGATAGAAAGCGAACTGAAAAGCCTGTACAGCAGTGAGGATATAGAATTTGTCCAGGTCATCGGCGATGAATACGTTGTCGATATTCCGACAGGCGGTGAAGATTATCATTACAAGGACTGGGGATGGCTTGACGGAACCGATACCTATGAGGATGTCTACCTGGGAATATACCTTTGCAATGATGAAACCGGATTTCAACGGATACTGCAGCGCCAGAAATGGCAGGAAGCCGGCGGTGAGTGGACAAAAACAGTTATAAGCACGCTGGGACAGCAGGATAATGAAAATCCGCTGAAACGTTTCTCTTCTGGCCATTACGGGACCAGGAACTGGGACAACCCGAGTATGGGCCTGGGCTATACTGTCCATCGTGTCTATAAGGTCAATACGCGGCCGACCCAAGGGTACGGTGGCGGTTATAATATTCCCGGACCGCAGCCGTGGGAAGAGTGGGCCCTCGATCCGGATCCCTTTTACACCAGCAGCACAACAGCATGTGAAAAAATTTATGATTACTGGAATGAAGGAACCTGCCTTATTTTCCATCGTGACCACGGCTCCAACTCCGGCCCGAGCAGCCCGTCAATCCGTATGAGCAGCAGCGTTACTACCGAATGCTCACCGCTGTTTCTCTCAATGAACTGCCTTACCGGAAATTTCAAAGGACGACACTCGAGCAATTTTGCATACCTGACACAATCAAAGGTTATCGGTACCTGTGCAACCCTTGGAGCAACGGTTGTCACCTACTCCGGTGATAACGACCTCTATGCCATGGCTGTTTTTAAGGGGATGGTTCCCGAGGACGGCAGTCCGCCGGAGAGGCTTGTGGGTAATGTTCATATTATGGGCAGTACCAAGGGACAGAAGCACTCACGAACATTCTTCCATTTGTATGGAGATGTCATGACCATGTTCAGTATCGGTGATCTGAGCCCGTTTCTCATGGTTACCTCTCCTGTCGCGGGCGCTGAGATTGAACGTCATTCTACCTGTAAAATTACCTGGGGTGATAATATTGACGGTGAGGTGAAAATCGAACTGCTTAAAAACGGCGCCCTGAAGGAAACCCTTGCTGCGACGACGGAGAGTGACGGCTCCTTTGAGTGGACCGTACCGGACAGTTTCGAGCTGGGCGACGATTATGCGATAAAGATTACCAGTGTTGACAGCGCCGAACTGAATCATACGGGTGAAATTTTCAGTATATACCTGAATATATCATTGCAGAATTTCCGCATGTACAGAATTTCGACGACATGGATACCGGCCGTGTGCTGCCGCTTTCCGAAAAGTGGGAACAGTTAACAGACGACGATATTGACTGGATAGTCCAGCACGGCCCGACACCGTCAAAGGTAGGAAGTGATCCCGGAAAAACCGGTCCGGATGAAGATCATACATCCGGCAACGGGAATTATATATATGTGGAGGCTTCAAATCCGAATAATCCTGAGAAAAAAGCATATATACGGACACCGAAGTTTAATCTGAGCAGTTGTAATAATCCGAAATTGACCTTCTTTGCCCACATGTTCAGCGCGGAAAACGAGATGGGGGATCTGTACATGGATATTAATGTTGACGACTCCCTGCACAATGATGTCCTTCATCTCACGGATGACCATCAGGATGAATGGTTTGAAGTGACACAGGATCTGAATGCCTTTAAAGGCGATCGGGTACGGTTCATTTTCCGTGCTATAACCGGTGCAAGCTGGTGCAGTGATATCTGTATCGATGATTTTCAAATATCGGCGGATCCGACCCCGGTGAAAAATCTCGCAATAGTCCAGCCCGGGCGATTTGATATCAGGTACTTTGGTTCTCAAATACGCTTTCAAATTCCTGATACTGAACTTAAATCCGGCTATGTCAGCCTGAAATTGTATAATCTGAAGGGTAAAATGGTTAAAACCGTTTATGAAGGTATGCCAAAACCGGGTTATTACTATGTAAAAATAGACGGCAGACAACAGCTCGCCGCAGGCATGTACCACTGTAAAATGGAAGCAAAGGGATTTTCAAAAGTTATTAATGTGCTGCTGATTAAATAATGGCTTAACCGGAGTATTGACTATTGTAATCCCTCACCTAATCCCGGGTGGGGGATTTTTTAGCTGTTTAACACAACGGCCCAATATATCTGCCATTTTTATACCTCTAATGAATAGCGCTGCATATATGCCATATGTCTCCGTAATATGTCCCTGTAATAAGTACATAGATTTGGTAGCTATTGTGCTTTAAGGTTAAAAACGATACGGATTTAAGAGTCCGCTGTTATTTTTATCTATAAAAATATTGTTTACTTTAAACGTTAAACAGTGTTCTCAAAATGAGAACGAATTTTACCTGCTCCTTCCCAAAATATCAGGCTGTTTCCCGCTTTTCCTATATATTTATATTAGTAAATAACAATGTTCATAGTTCATAAAATAAGGCAAATACATTCCTCAAATGCGCACGAAAATCTTCGAGAGGGTGGGGAGTATTAGAAGATTTTTTTCATCTTTTAAAGGGGGATAGGATGGTGACAAATCCCATTACAAAAATTTATTTCATCATCATTGCAGCCGGTTTCTCTTTGTTCGCAACAGGTGAATATGTGCAACTGGTCTCGGATCGCAGTGATGAAACGGTTCTCACCTTTTCCATGGACGAGTCCGATTACTCGCTGAACGCGATTGATATCAACGGCACGCCGCACGATCTGATATATTTAAAGAACGCTGCCTATGATGAACCGAAAGGGAATCCACATGTTCCCCGGATCGCCAGAAGTATTATCATTCCAAACCGTCCGAAAATGAAACTTGAGATACTCGACGTACAATTTACTGAAATTACTGTTAATCCGATTGTCCCGTCAAAAGGAAGTGTTTCCCGTAAGATAGATCTTGAATCGGTACCCTACGAGTTCGGTGACGTTTATTCGAAATACGGCTGGTACCCCTCACAGTGCGCGCACCTTGGCGTACCTTATATTGTCAGGCATTTCCGAGGGCAGGTAGTCTATTTCCAGCCCTTTCAGTTCAACCCGTCGACAAACACGTTGAGAATCTACACCGGTATTACGGTTAAAGTCACTCCAACCAATGAGCCCGGATTTAATATCAAAACGAAGGTGCCTTCATTGAAGATAGGTCCGAATTTCCGCCAGATTTATTCGAGACGATTTATTAATTTCCCCAATAAACGGTATGATCCGGTTGATGAAGAGGGTGCCATGCTGATAATATCGCACGGTGACTATATGTCAACCATGGAGCCTTTTGCCGCCTGGAAAAACAAACGGGGAATTAAAACGGAAATAGTGGATGTCACTACTGCGGGAAACAGTGCAAGCGCTATAGCAACTTATGTCGCAGACTATTACGATAAAAACGACCTTAAATATTTATTATTGGTGGGTGATGACAATAAGGTTCCAACCTCCAGTTCCAGCGGGGATCCTTCAGACAACAAATATGGCTGCATTGAAGGAAACGATTCGTATGTTGAAGTCTTTGTCGGTCGTTTTTCCGGCACCGAGACTTCACATATTAAAGCCCAGGTCGATAAAGTGCTTTACTATGAGCGCGAGATTGGCAGCGACGCAGCCTGGCTCAATAAAGCGTATGGCACCTATTCAAGCAGCGAACAGGACGACAAGGATGCTATAGCACATATTAAACAGGACCTCGAGGGCTTTACTTATACCAGTGTCGTTACCGGCGGAAGCAGGCAGCGGGATCTCGTCGGCTCGATCCAGGATGGTATAGGATTTCATATCAACAGCAGCCACGGTACAAAAACATCCATAGCCGGTCTTCGAACAACCAATGTGCCAAGCCTGAACAACGAGGGTATGTATCCCTTTAATTATACCCTCGCCTGTAATCCCGGAACGTTCACCGGCTCAGGTGACTGCCTCGGTGAAGCCATCCTGAAAAAAGAGGGTGGCGGCTATATCGGAGCATTCATGGCATCAATCAGCCAGCCGTGGTACGAGCCCTATGCCGGGATTCACGAGCATATTGATATCCTCACGGAGCAGTATCCCGACAATATAAAGAGGACTTACGGTGGTACCGCCCATAACGGCTGCATGAAAATGATAGATGATTACTCAAGCAAAGGGCCGTGGGTGAGCGACTGCTGGGTACTGTTCGGTGATCCCTCCCTGCTGGTGTACACTGACGTTCCTAAAGCCATAGAAATCAATCATCCTGCGGAAGTGGGCAACGGCAGCCAGGATATAACCATAACCGGAACTGAGGATGCAACAGTCTGCTTATACAATGAAGCATTGGGTATCCAGAAGGTGGCGAAGTTGACCGGCGGCACCGCTACCATTACCGTAGATATCCAGGCCAATGAAAAGGATTCGCTCGCCGTTACCGCTTACGCCTTCAATTTCCAGACCTATGAAGGCTCCATTTCCATCAATACCGGCCCCTACATCGCTCTCTCCTCACCGGCGCCCGGCGAAGAAGTCTGGGCAAAGGATAAGGTGACTATTAAATGGAAAACCGGCGGCGGCGCAACCGTTGACAAAGTAAAACTCGAGTACAGCGCCGATAACGGAGCTACATTCAAAGAAATTATCAAGGAAACGGAAAATGACGGCTCATACGACTGGACGGTCCCGGACGTTGACGAATCAGATCAGTGTGTGGTAAAGGTAACAGATGTCAACGGTACGGTAGAGGACATCTCCGGAGTCTTTTCTATCAGGCAGAAAGCAATTATTGCCGTCTCTGTAACCGGGATAACAACCGCCTGCAAGCCGGGACAGTCCATGGAAAAACCGGTGAATATTGAAAACAAGGGTAAGGGTAAACTGGCATTCACCGCAAAGGCAACCGGCGGCGGCGCAATCATGATAAACGAAATTTATATCGGCATGTCCGAACCTGCCGACGGAATTGAATTGCGGAACATGGGCCCCGACCAGGATATGACCGGATGGAAACTGAAATGGAATGACAACGAGCAGAGTTCCGGCGAATTTACATTTGAGAACGGCTGTGTTTTCAAGTCCAATACCCTCATTGTATGTGATGATGTTCAGGGAAGCGAGTTCTATCTGGGCGACCTCAAGTGGCAGGAGACCACGGAGCTTTCAATAGCGCTCATCGATGCCTCGGGACAAGGGGTCGATTTTGTCAGAACTGCCGGTAACAGCGATCAACCGCCTGTCGGAACGACCTGGGACGGCGACGGTATTGACAATGGTGAAACATACCTTTACCGAAACAGTAACGATGATACTGATTCTAAGGCGGACTGGAGCAAGGGCCCAAGCGGGACTATCGGTTCGTTAAATCCCGGCCAGTCGGTGCGCGCCGACCACTGGCTGCAGGTAGACCCTGAAGAGGATACGGTTGCCGCTCTCTCAAGCGCAACACTGAAACTGACAATAGATGCAACCGATCTGGAGGAGGGCGATTATACCGACACAGTTATTATTGAACATAACGCCCCGGATCAGACAACACCGATACTCATTCCGGTGTCACTCAAGGTTGATGCAAACACCGCTATTGTTGAAAAAAACATTGATGATGATGCTAATCTGATTTTTATAGCACCGAATCCGGCGGTTACCAGTGTCCAATTCAAACTGAATACAACCAGGGGCATTGAATGCGCGGAACTTGCCGTATATGATGCGGTTGGCAACCTGGTGCATGTGACGGGGAATCTGCTGCTTTCAAACGGCAACGCTTTATGGGATTTGACGAATCTCGATGGCAGATTTGTCGAAAGCGGCGCCTATCTTGTTGTGGCCGAACTCAGGTACCGTGACGGTTCGGTAAAACAGGTAAGAAAATTTCTGGGAATAAAGGAAGAACTGTAATTGTAATACAGATACTGAACAACTATTGTTGTGGTAAGACAACAGTTGCTTTAATATAATCCCTCTCCCTGAACTTCGCCCCAATCCAGGCCAAAGGTAGTTGTGGGGCGGAGTTTTTTATTTGCTGTTTGAGGTAATTTCAAAAGTCTAAAATTTATTAGAATATAATTTTTTATTGCCATAAAAGTTTTAATTTTTAAAGGATGTTCAATAATTTTTGTATTTTTTGACAAAAAGTTGACTAAATAGGAATGTGGGTGCATACTCCTCATTTTTATTTATGTGGTAATATACATTACGGTACCTATAATTGGTTTTCAGGTAGCAATGGTCATTTGGATAAACGGATGCCAGTCGCATGGAACGGAGCCCGTCTCCGAGCGAAGCGAGGAGCCGCCGCAGGCGGAGGGCGTAGTGGAATGCGACTGGCATCCGCGCCGCGTCGATTGACAACATTATTTTCAGCAATAGTCCTCCCGGTAATACCCGACACGTCCATGTGTTAAAAAGCTGTCACGCAGCACCTTACTTACAAAGCTAAGCGAAGGAAGCTTTTGTATTCCGCATTTCTCCAATCGCTGTAACACCATTCTTGCCCCACAGGGCATTCCCCGGTTATACCGATACAGACTTTCCATTTTTATGCATTCTACCATGTACTGCAGTGTCATCTTATTTTTAAAATGAGGTTTTGATAGTACATCATTTTTTGGGTTTTTCATGGTTTCCTCCCTGTTTTGATTTCATATTTTGAGCATATTCCATTCGGTAACTCGGTACATCAATTTCAAGTATCATGCAGTGATGAATTAATCTGTCGATGGCGGCAGCCGTGGTCATCGGGTCTTTGAAAACAGTTTCCCATTTTGAGAAAGAAAGATTACTGCTTATTAAGACACTTCCCCGTTCATAACGCGAAGCAAGCAAGGTAAACAAAACATCCATTTCTTCGCGGTCATGCTGGACGTACCCCATATCATCTATTATCACGGCATCGAACCGTGACAGCTTTTTAAGAAATTTATCAAGCATAAGCTCTTTTTTCGCTCGCAGGAGCTGTTGAACAAGCAGACTGCAGGTAGAGAAATATATTCGTTTCCCACTCCTTACCGGCTCCTGGCCGAGAGCGGCAAGAAGATGGGTTTTACCATTTCCGGGTTTGCCGAAGACAATGACGTTTTCGCAACGTTCAATATACCCGCCGTCGCGAAGGATTTTTATCTGCTGAGAAACCTTTCGCCCGAATCGTTTTATGTTGAGCGTTTCAAAGCCTTTTTCAAGAGGTAACAGTGACTCCCGCAACCTCCGTTCAATGCTTTTGTGCCGACGCTGAGAGCACTCAAGCTCCAGAAGCTCATATAAGTAGTCGATATAATCAACTTGTTCCTGACGAGCCTCATCAGCCTTGTATTGAAAGCTTTCACGAACGGCTGCAAGACGCAGTTCCTTTAATAGTTCTTTAACACGCAATGAAACAGGATTTTTACTCATGAGGCCGCCTCCCTTCTATTCTCAAGAAGTAAATCGTAGAGGCTTAGCTCCGGCTCTGAAACATTAACATGAAACACAGGGGTAATGCCGCTGGTTTGCATCCAGTGAACAAGCGCTTTGACGGATTTCGATAAAATACCGCCGACTTCGTCTGTTAATTTACTCAACGCATGGTTTACCATATCCTCTGATTCATCAGCTGCACATTTGAGTATACGAAGATATTCCTTGTCGGCAGTGAGAGGGTTTTGTTGTTTCAGTAAATCACAGGCGATACGAAACTGCTGGTTGGAAATAAATCAGCGCGATATCGGTAATTGGCAAATACTCCCGGTTTACGAACTAACCAGTCGATAATGTGACGGTAATTAATATCATGACCGCTGCTGCCTCGCAACCGCTCCATACGCTGTATGAATTTAGACTCAAAGTACACTTCCAGATACTCCGGATACAGGTGAACCATTACATGGCTATCAATAAGGCGACTATGAACGGAATAGACATTTTTTTGTACAATAATGGTACTGCCCCTGCTCACACGTACGTTTTCCAGTTTCGTGTAATAAGGCAGGCGACTTGAGGGAAGTGTTCGAAGATGTCGCTGCTCTTCTTTAAATTTCTCGCAACGTCCACGGTTTATCTGGTCAAAAAGGCTTTCGAGAAAGGCCTCGTATTCTTGCCGTGTGTTAAAATCCCGGCTTCCGCGGAGCATCAGAGCCTGGTCCAGAGCCTTTTTAAATCGATGATGCCGTTGCTCAACATCACCGTTTTCATTTCCGCTGGCCGGGTTGGTTTTTTCTCCCTCCATTTGGTAATGATTTAAAAGCGCTCTGTATTTCCGGGTGTATGCTCGT
>CAZIYW010000070.1:0-27145 GCA_964543525.1 uncultured Fibrobacterota bacterium
AGTGCAGCAGGAGTGACTCCGGAGCCGACTTCGGTAAAGGTGACTTTATAAGCCCACGTGCTTCTTCCTTCGTTATCCGGTTCCAGTGCGATATCCTTAACCGTGGCTTTCTTGTTCTGAATTGTTATATTGCTGATCTCAGTCGACTTATAGCCATTGGCAAACACTTTTGCAGAGTAAGAGCCTGCGCTAAGGTACTTGTGGTAGTCACCGCACGTCGGGTCCGAATAGCAGGGAAAGAAATCGTTGATAAATATAACGGCTGCGACCTTGTCGCGGGTATGCGCATTGGTAACCGTACCTTCGATCCCATACCCGGCGTACTCTATCATTGCTTTCATGGCGTTTACGTTTTTGTTGTAGTAGCCCATGATATCGCTGGGCGATTTATCGACTGAGATTTCCATAGTGATGGTAAGTGTGCCGCAGGCGCCGTAGGTCCATTCAATGGTTTCACCGGTTGTCTGGTAATCGTTGTAGGACTGGACTATGCGCATTGAGCCGTACCCGCCGGTTGCTTCATATACTTCAGCCATCTCAATGTGTTTTTCTTTGTCTGGTATAGCGCTGGGTACCCGGCACCAGGGATAGAGCAGGGCTATCATTCCACTGTGATACGTAATTTGCAGGGCGAACTGGTTTTCCAGACAGCAGTCGCGGACGCCGCGCGTTTCAGGCTCCGAAAAACCGCGTGTCGCCATATAGCCGTAGTTACGGTTACAGTCAACACCGTTTGCATTAGATCGAGTATTGTTTACCCGGCCGTCGGGGTTTACCATGACATATATCCACACCTCGCGATCGTCAATAAGTGCGGTGGTTCTTGTATCTTTTCCATACTGGGATAACAGCTCTTCGGCAAACATGATAGCATTTTCAGGCCCGCCTACCTCATTGCCGTGAATACCGGCATCAAACATCATCTCAGGCTCAGGCTCATCGGTTTTAACATTATCACTGATTTTTAATGCTGCAAGGTCCCTGCCCCGAACCGATTTCCCATAAATCTTTTTTAAGCAGAGGTTCGGATATTTGCTCACGAGATCATCCATCCGTTTATATATTTCTTCGGCAGTGGAATATCCCTGCCGTTCATTCCAGAAATCCCGGTAATACTCATTGAGATTTTCAATAACGACCTCATAATCAAGAGGGATATTTTTTATTTTTTCAAGTTCATCAGGGATGACATACATTCTGCCTACCGCTTCTGCGTCTACATAGGTGGAGTATGCTTCAGCAGGATAAACATCACCCATAAGGTTTAGTGCCTGCAATTGATGAGATTCATTTTTATTATGAATAAAAACCAGTATTTCCATTTCGTCTTTTCGCCAGCCGTCTTCAGCAAAAAGAGAAAAAGAGAACAATACCGGAACGATAACACTGATTACCTGGCTGATTTTCATAATGCTCCTCACTTTTTAAATTGGTCCGCTCATCACGGGGTGGGTTGCAGTGGTTTTTACTGTCATAGGTGTAGATAAGAAATATAATTATGATAACCACCCTCTGCAGTATTAAGATTGCTGCTTCAAATCTGCCCCCTGAACAGAAACGCTGTGTTTGTACATATAACTCTATACATGAATATATTAAAAAATGAGGCAACATTTTTATTTTAATTATTATGAAAAAAAAATCTGTTCTCATTGTGAGAACATTAGAAATGAATAAAAGCATTATATAAATTGCCACTATACAACAAATACCACGGAGACACTACGAGTGGAAGAAGATGCCGGGAGTTTTAAAATAATCCCGGTATTTCAGCTTCCCGGTTCCTGCATTTTCTGTTTTCTTCGTTCTCATTTTGAGAACACTTTTACAGGGTACTTTCGGAATTGTGTAGGTTTTTATTTTCTGCGTTTTTTATTTATAGTGGTGGGTGAAAGCAGAGTAAAATTACTATATTTTACTTCCTGCATTCATTTCACGTAATGCCGTTTTCACAATAAAGGATGGTTCCCTGAGCCGGGAATATTTCCGGGGAGACGGTTATCTGTCCCGGTAATGTGATTCATTAAGCGAGTATGCAGTATCAAACATCACCTATTCAAGGGGGTTTCATGTTTAACAAATGTGCATTTTTTATTACTGTTACGGGTCTTATCTTTTCAACGGTTGCGCAGAATATCGAGGGAGTGAATGCCCGGCTTGATGCCATGGGCGGCTCCGGTGTGGCAGATGATATCGGCTGGACTGTGGACAATCCGCGGTCAATCGTTGACTGGCCCGACCGGATCCAGGGTTCGGCTATAATAAAAAATATTATGGGAAAGGGAGAGACTTTCGGACGAATAATCGCAATTAAATCTATCGGCGATAAAATCTGTGTCGGTATCACTGCAAATAACAATAAATTACTACGGAGTGGATTCTATAAGGATGCCGGTGACTTTTTAAACGCGACTGTTGATCTTGAAATCGGGGAGCTTAACGAGAATTTTCAGACTCTTCCTCATATTAATTTCGGAATGAAGATCTCAAATAAACTTAACCTGGGTGCGGGTTTCTTTCTTGAAAGAACCTCCTTCGAAAAAACGGTTACCGATACGCTCAACGGTATTCTTGATTCGGTAAATGAGAAGAGCATCACCATGGCCGGCGGTATAATCGATGCAAAGGTAGTGGCCGGACCAATTACCTTTGTGCCGCAGCTGCGATTCGGTTTCCCGGGAGTTAAGGGACTCGATGAAAACAAGCATCCGAACAATGAACATAAGTATGAATACAGTTCTGATGCCGGACTCTATTTACGTCCCGGTCTGATGTGGTGGTGGAAAGCCGCTGGCACCTTCCTTATTGCCGGTGTCTGGTATACCAACGAAACCTATCAGTTTAATAAGGGTATCGGTTCACGGGATTCTCTGGGATATGAATTTAAAAACAACATAATCGACTGGTTTATCGGATGTCAGCCCTCATTTTCGGATAACCTGTATCTTGCGCCCGAATATGACGGCGGGATAGAGATCTCAAAACAGATTGCGAGTGATACCATGATCGCTGCGGATCAGTATGTCAGGGATTCCACCATTTATTACAGCTACCATGATTTCAGATTCGGTCTTGAAAAGCCGCTGGGCAAGATATGGATATTCGATGTCTTCACCCCGCGCGCGGGATTCGCCTATAAAATTGTCAAGGAAAAGATAGTGATAACAAGTTCAGTGGACAAGGACCTGTATGAGTCGGTTGAGGTGAAGACCACCAAGACCAATCTTGATGAGCTTGCTTCGGCTAATGAAGGATTGAAGGTAACCGCTGGTATCGGTTTGAGAAAGGGGAGGGCGACGTTGGATATCAGCGCGGATTTGCTCAGATGGAAGAATACATTCATCAGCGGACCGTCGTCAGCAATGGCAACCCTGACCTTTGACATCAGTAAACACGGCGGCAGCGAAGGCAGTACAGAAACAGCGCCTGCCCCGGCTCCCGAGCCGGCCATCAGTCCTGATATTGACGAAACCGCACCGGAGCCGGAGTTTGATTTTTAAGCGGGGATTACAGGCACTGTCTGCATTCCGGCAGTGATAACGGTTTTATGAAGCGAGGGAAATAGCGGGTTGTGCAGTGCGCTGGTTACGGTCTGGTAAAGCGTAATTAATTGTTGCATGACACATTCTTTAAATACATGCCGCCCTTCCACTAAGCGCGTACCGACAGGTGGTATGCACTACGCGGGGTGACAGGGTAAAGGATAGAAATTATGGTACTTACTACGATCATTGTGTATATGGCGGTTCTTCTGGGTATCGGCTACTGGGCGAATAAGCGTATTGAAGGTATGACCGATTTCCTTCTGGCAGGCAGGCGCCTTGGAGTGTTGCTCACTGCCGGCGCTCTGGCCGCAACTCACTTCGGCGGCGGTATGGTTATCGGTGGGGGACAGTATGGATTCAAGTACGGCTTATCCGGTGCATGGTACGGAATTGCCTGCGGCTTGGGATTACTGTTTCTGGCTTTTCTCACGGCGAGCAGATTCCGTTCCTTATCTTTGTACACTATTCCGGATTATCTGGCCCGGCGGTATGGCGGTAAAACGGTCCGGGCGCTGGGAGCGTTGTTGTCGCTTATAGCGCTCACCGGTATTCTCGCGGCACAGGTCGGCGCTGCACGCAATGCCCTTGGCATACTGGGATTTACAAGTATCTGGGCGGCAGTAATTGCAACGGTTATTTTTATTGTTTACACTGCACTTGGTGGGCTCTGGGCGGCGACCATTACCGATTTTATTCAGGTGATTATTGCCGGTGTCGGTGTTATTCTCGCTGCTGCACTGGTCATCGGTAAAGCCGGCGGTTTTGCAGGATTGGAGACGCTGGTACTGCAGTCATCCGGCGGGTGTAGTAAGGGATATTTCAGCTTCTTTGGCATGGCCCGTACCACGGTGATCTGGATTCTTATCCCTACAATTATGTATACCCTTATCGGACAGGATTTTTATCAGCGACTTTTTGCGGCAAAAGACAAGGTTACCGCCAGAACCGCTTCACTGGTCGGGGGCATATTTTTAATTGTTATCAGTTTTTTCCCTGCAATTGTCGGTATGGGTGCGAAAGCGTTCTTTCCCGAGCTCACCGAAGGCGGCCTTGCAGTGCCGACTGTTATCAAAAATCTCTTTCCAGTCGGGGTGAGTGCCGTTGTTCTGGCAGCACTCCTGGCCGCTATCATGTCGACGGCCGATTCATTACTGACCGCCGGTACCTCCCATTTTATAAAGGATATATACCTGGAGCTTTTTCATACCGGAGGGCAGATCGATGAAAAGCGGATGCTGAAGCTGTCACGCATAACCACCGTAGTACTCGGAGTCACGGCACTGTTTATCGCCCTTGCGGTACCCATGATAATTGACGCGTTGATATATTCCTACACCATGTATACGGCGGGTGTGTTTATTCCGGTTATCGGCGGTATTGTCTGGAAACGGGCAACCCGGGCCGGGGCTGTCGCCGGCATTGCAGGAGGTGCGCTGTTGGCAATTATCGGTATCCTGTTAAAAGTCGATGTATCCGGTATACCCGTCGATGTCTATGCTGCGGTGGTGTCACTGGCGCTGTTTGTTGTTGTTTCGCTGGTTACGAACGCTCCTTTACAGGAAGGGATGGACACCGAATAACATCTTTTTCATAGTGCCCTTTGCAGTAACCAGTCAGAGCGATACGCTCCCGATTGGTTTTTAGTGCGTGTATTTCCTATTGTGTCAGAATTTTGTTTATTTTCTCAGCCAGCTCTGCCTTCCTGTACGGTTTCTGAATAAAACCGTGAGCTCCTTCGCCGAGAATCTCCCGTGCTTTACAGGTAATGCTGTACCCTGACGAAACCAGTACCTTTATATGCGGATTAATTTCCTTCAGGGCACGATAAGTTTCCTTACCGTCCATCTCGGGCATGACAATATCAAGGAGCACCAGAACTATCTCCCGGTGGGATTTTTTATACAGTTCCACGGCCTCCCTTCCGTTTCTGCACAGGGTAACGGTATACCCGAGTGCTGAAAGCATATCCAGCGCCATTTCAGCAAACATCTCTTCATCATCAACCAGGAGGATCTGTGGTGATTCGGGGAGCGGTTCTCTGTCATGCGGTATGTTTTCCGGTTCCCGTTTATTTTCTTTTTCAGCCAGAGGAAGGTATATGGACATGGTGGTGCCGCTGCCGACTTCACTGGCAACGTCAATAACCCCGTTATGGCTTTTAACCGTGCCGTATACGGCGGCAAGACCCATCCCGACATTTTCAGCCATGTCTTTTGTACTGAAAAAAGGCTCGAAGATATGCCGCTGCATCTCCTTCGGAATACCTTTTCCGTTGTCTTCGATACGTATCCTCAGATAGTCACCGGGGGTGATTTCATTCTGATGGATGCTGCAGAATGACTTGTCAAGTGTCTGCCCGTCGGTTTTAAAGGAGATCTCACCACCGTCACTGGGCCGTTTCAATAAGACTCTGTGCAAAGTCACGTTCATCACGAAGCGCATATTCAATTGTTTTCTGCTCGGTGATATCTCTCAGGATTGCCTGTATACAGGATATATTTCCATTCTGTTTGATTACCGATACATGTGCCTGCGCGTGACGAATTTCACTATTTTTATGCTGATAGCGATATTCAAACGGTTGGGTGATAGCACCGTTACAATTTTTTTAAATATGTTTTTATAGAACGAAAAATCTTTTGCAAGAAATGTGGGAGCTTTTATAAAAAATTTACCGATAAAATCTTTTTCATCATAACCGGTGAGAGTGCAGAAGGCTTTGTTAACTGAAAGGAAAACGCCTTTACCGTCAACAAGAACAATACCGTCAGCTGCATACTCAAACAGTGCTCGGTATCTCTCTTCATTATGGAGAATGGTGTTGGACTGTTTTTGATCCGACATAACAATCCTTTACATTAAAACTCACTTTACTGCGTTATTATACCATAAATGATCCTGCCCGGTCAATGGTGCCGGTGACCGGCGGTGCCGGATAATAAAGGTGAACTCTGCCGAACGTAACATATCGCATATGATTTAAAGGTACACGTGGCAAAGGAGGAATAGCTGAGAAGCCATTTTCGGTTAAAACAGGTTCTATTTACATTTTGCACTTTTTCACTCCCATATTCAGGACCTATTAAGTTGCACGAGCAATACAGATAAAAGTTACTCTAGTATACCTCCGGTTGTTACTATATAGTTGAGCATGTGCGATTGAACATTTTTCCGTGCGGGCATGGCGATAAGGTGATTTCTATAAATGATTACCGGAAACTGTGTATTCTTAGTTTATTTGGTAACTGTTCCCGAGTAAAACAACTCCATACTACCCCGCTTTCGCCTCCGGCAGTGTTGATATCTTAATATTCTTTATCCTTCTTACCATATTCTCAATTACCCCGGAAATGTATCCCGTGACTTCAATTAAAGCTCGCTGAGATTTATAAATGTATTACCGGAAAAAAAGCAAAAAACATATAACAAACATACGGTTGATGAAGTATGTGAAACCGGCCGGTTTGTTTTCTGGCGGGATAAAAGGAGAGCAAAAAGATACACAAGCAGGTATCACCGCAAACTGTATAATTTGCTGAAGAAAAATGGCACTTATGACCAGGAGTCTTCCGATACAGAAAATGCACAATCCTCTCGCTCACATTTTTACACCTTTTGAGCCCTTCCTCCGACGTTTTATTCATATATGTGCAGGGCTAGTTTATTCTTTGACGGGTGGTCTGTACAAAATAAGTATGAACATTGGTAATATTGTGTGTCACTGTTTCACTGAACAGTGCCTTTAAAATATTTAAGACAGTGTATTGATATAATACTAAAAATGCCTTGGCGGAATAAATCATTTTTATTATTATTTGATGTGTTTTGTAGTTACAATTAAGGGAAACATCACATGACATTTAACTCTATTGATTTTGCAATATTTTTACCCATTGTTTTACTGCTCTACTGGGTAGTGACAAACAGAAACTTACGGGTGCAGAATGTTCTGCTCCTTATAGCCAGTTATGTCTTCTACGGCTGGTGGGACTGGCGGTTTCTTTTTTTGATAGTAATCAGCTCAAGTGTGGATTACCTGGTCGGCAGGGGACTGGCAAAGACAGATGAAAAAGGAAAACGAAAACTGCTTCTTTTGACCAGCATTTTTATTAATATAGGCCTGCTGGGATTTTTTAAATACTACAATTTCTTTGTGGAAAATTTCATCGGAGCATTCAAGTTTTTTGGCCATACACTACAGCTCCGGGGACTGCATATTATTTTACCGATCGGTATCAGTTTTTATACCTTTCAGACCCTGAGCTATTCCATTGATGTCTACAGACGAAAAATTGAACCGACGAACGATATTATAGCGTTTTTTACATTTGTCAGCTTCTTCCCACAACTGGTTGCCGGCCCTATTGAACGCGCAAAGAATCTCCTTCCCCAGTTCCGTTCTAAAAGAACATTTAAATGTGATACTGCTGTTGACGGCATGCGTCAGATTCTCTGGGGCCTGTTCAAGAAAATCGTCATTGCAGACAACTGTGCAGTATCGGTAAATACAATTTTTTCAAACTACTCTCATTATTCAGGGAGCACGTTACTCCTGGGAGCTCTGTTTTTTGCCTTTCAGATATATGCGGATTTTTCCGGGTACAGTGATATTGCTGTCGGCACGGCCCGCTTATTTGATATTAAGCTGATGAGAAATTTCGCCGTTCCCTATTTCTCCCGGGACATAGCAGAATTCTGGCGGCGATGGCATATTTCTCTGTCAACATGGTTTCGTGATTATGTGTATATTCCTCTTGGGGGAAGCCGGTGCAGTACCTTATTAAAAATCCGCAATGTCTTTGTCATTTTTCTGGTAAGTGGGTTCTGGCATGGGGCAAACTGGACCTTTGTTGTCTGGGGTGCGTTAAACGCCCTCTATATTCTTCCTTTAATGCTTCTGAATAAAAACAGGAGATATACGGATACTGTTGCAGAGGAAAAGATACTGCCGAATATTAAAGAAGGGTTTGGAATTGTATTAACCTTTTTTATGACAGTAATTGCCTGGGTATTTTTCCGGGCTGAATCGGTAACTCAGGCTGTTTATTATATCTGCACCATTTTCTCGGTATCGTTATTTTCAGCGCCGGAGGTTTTCTCCAGAGACACATTTGTCCTTATTATCCTGTTTGTTTTATCCGAATGGGTGCAGAGAAACAAACGACATGTTTTACAATTTAACAAAGGAACCCTTCCGGTTTTCATACAATGGGGCATATACTACGTAATTATCTCATTGATCATATTTTTTGGCGGTAATGAGCAGCAGTTTATTTATTTTCAGTTTTAATCTGACAGAACCTGACTATAACAACAGCTCTTTATATCTCTGTATCTCCCGACTCGAACTGAGCTTGTCTGCAATGTCAATATTTTTTCTAACATCCTCTGTTCTGTCCAGACTATACAATACCAGAGCTTTTCCCAAATAGGGCAGGTAATTGTTTTTATTGAGTGCAATTGAGGCATCAAAGAACTGAATTGCTTGCTCGTACATTTTTTCACGTCGAAACAGCTCACCGACGTGATAGAGTACTAAAGGCCATCGGTTATCAAAAAGATTAGCCTCCCGGAAAGCATGTTTCAGATAAAAATCACTTTTTAAAACCTGCTCAATTCTTTCTTTATAAAAAGCAATGCTGTCAAACCCCGGGGCATTCATTGATCGAGAGGTTTGAAACAGAGCAACGGCATAATCACAGAGTCCTTCCCCTTTATTGGACATGACAGCCCAGACGCCACGAATTTGCGGTATTGGGTAGAAATAGGGATCCGGTTCCGGCAGTTCTGGAATTTCAAAGGGAATTTTATTTGTTAATTTCCCTTTGAATACCTTTTCAAAAACGGTTGCTTTATTAAACAGCTCTTCATAGAGTGTTGTACTTATCGGGCCGTAATATTCAGGCCATACATGACTGTCATCACGAAACTGGTTTATACCGGAGATATTGTTTTTAGCCAGTCGGTTAAAAAGTGTATCCAGATCTAGAAAACCGTTTTTATTCTCCTGATACGCATTTCGTAAATAGTCATTCATTTCCGGGTTTATCCGAACAGCCTTGTCATATTTTGCAGCGGTATAATAGTGTGATTTTGCTTTTTCAAATGCTCCTTTTTTTTCACAGGTTTTTCCCAGATAAAAGTACCCGAAAGCGTTATCAGGGTGTTTCCTGCTGTAGTACCTGAATGCATCAATAGCTTCATCAAAATTGCCGTTTTCCAGTAACAGACAGCCTTTGAGGAATGTTTTTTCAATCGGACGCTTTCCAATCGGGGGAATACCGTTTAAATTTATCGGCAGGGTACCGGTTAAAAGGGGAATATTTTTTGACTGTGCCAGTTGAAAAATAGCAGCCATATTTTTCTTATAGGCTTCGAGTTTTTCCGCGGGATCGATATTATCCTTGTCAGGTTCCAGAACGTTTTGACTTTTCCTGCTTATTTTGGCAAAGACGTTTTGTGTCGTTGCAAACAACCAGCTTTTATTAAGCACCCGCTTTATTTTATACAGGGTGGTATTGATATCGTTGGTGTAAATATTCTCACTGTTGCCGCATAATACGATTATCAGGTCTGGCCGGTATTGTATAATCTCCCTGACAACCAGCGATACCCGGTAGCTGTCATACATAGCCATGCTGCAGTTGATTATTTCACATGATTTTTTAACATTATTTTGCAGCAGTATACCGTTCAATTGTTGTTCAAGTAACGGCGTATTCCAGTCAAGAGCAAATGATCCACCGGCCAGGAAGATTCTTATTTTGTCCGGGTTTTTATTTACCGGAAAGGGTTTTGCACAGCTTTTTTTTCTCTGGGGAACGTAATAGTTATTCCCGCCGCGCTTTTTGATTTCAAAAAATGGATCGTGTATGTCGAGATATTCATAGGCAAATAATTCAGAGACAGGTTGTGACGGCGGAGAGCCAATAACAAACCATAACAGCAATTCTATACAAATGACAATAATAAGTGGGAGGAATTTGAAAAGACAGGGGAGCAGTTTGTTTTGTTGTGTCTGTTTTTGTTCGTTGTTCATGGTTGCGTCGGATAAACAGTGTTAAAAGATACTATAATATTTGGAATATATTATCAAAACAGAACAGGCTGCCCCCGTTATTACATAAAAGCAGCCTGTTTACACACATAAAATATAAATCAGTACAAACCTGTTTCGCAGTGCCGCTATTTTCTCAACATAACGGTAATTGTTTTTTTAAAATCACCGGTTTTCATCCGACAGAGATATGTTCCTGAAGAAAGCGCTGTACCGCTGCTCGTCTGCTCAAGTGAAACGGCGTTATTTCCGGCCCGTGCCGGACTGTCCACCAGTGTCTGTACACAGGTACCTTTTGTATTGTAAAGTTTAATAGTCAGTGGTTTTCTGCTGCCGGTTTCAGGTATCCGGTAAAATAACCGGGAGCCGTGCAGTGCCAGTTCATAGG
This sequence comes from uncultured Fibrobacterota bacterium, assembly GCA_964543525.1. GTDB lineage: Bacteria > Fibrobacterota > Chitinivibrionia > Chitinivibrionales > JANQEN01 > CBDVBE01. The sequence goes on from CAZIYW010000070.1 coordinate 10,991, forward strand.
CAACGGGCACCTCCGGTGTTACCGTAATCGGTGTGGCGCCGTCAACCTGGAAATCATCAACCGCCATGTCACCGCACCAGCTTGTACCGGTAGTACCACGGAATAGAAACCGTACACGCTCACCGACATACTGGGACAGGTCCTGTTTTACCTCAAACCATTCTTTGCCATGATCGTCTTTCAGATGGACAACACCTTCCTTCAACACTCCGTCAACCTCAATATCGACATACAGATTACCCATGGTGTTTGAATCACTCCACATATGGCACCAGAATATCAATTCAGGAGCGGTAACACCCTTCAGATTGAACTTGGGTGAAATCATTTTCGTTGTTTTCTCGGGATTATTTGGATTGGAAGCTTCGACATAGACATAATTACCGTTTCCGGAGGTATGATCCGCACTGGGACCGGTACTCTCATACTGGTTCGAAGGGGTCGGGCCGGAAAGTACTATCCAGTCAAAGTCATCACCGTCAAGCTGCTCCCATTTCTCGGAAAGCGGTCTTATTCTACTGGTATCCATATTATCAAAGGTCTGCACATGGGGAAAATCTACAATGATATACTCTTCAATAATTTTAAATGGTTTTTCATTTTTAGTAGTAAGGGCAGCACTGTCAACACTGGTAATCTGGATTTTATAATCATCACCTACTTCAAAATCCGTTGTTACCTCCCATTCCCATGAGCCGTTACTTGGTGTTGATGCAATCAAGACTTTATTAACTGCATCGCTTTTCAGCAGTTCAATTTTCACTTCTCCATCAATATTGTCCGCCCACTTAACCGTCACAACACTGTTCTGCTGTATCTCTTGTCCATCCGCCGGCGTATTAACAGCGATGTATGGTTTTCGCGGCCTGCCTTTTGTCCTGACGTAATTGCTGGTTTTATTGGCGATATAGCTGTACGATAAGTTCTCCTCCCACCTGCCGGCAGTATTGGAGTCGGTGCCCCAGGGCGCCGGATTCATAATTAAATGCTTATCTCCTTCATAGCCGGCATAGGTAACAAAATGACCTGGCCAGAAACAGGCAAAGGGAGCACCGCTGTCAGCTTCCGCTTTATACGCTGCTTCAGATTTCAGATCGTTCTTAGGACTATATGCATAGCCCGGAAGGAAGTGGTTAATAATAGTTGTTATAACTCTCATCGGTTGCGGATCATTATTTGTTGTAATTACATGGGCGCAGTCTTCGTTGGAAACAGAATCATGATCAATGCCGTAGTAGGTTAAACACGCCTGTGCCGCGCCCGCCCAGCACCAGCTGCTTTTCCATTGAGGACATTTCAGCAGCTCGGGCGTAAGGTATTCGGCAAAACCGGGAGAAGTAACTATTACGATGACTAAAGAAAGGATAGAAAATTTGATTGTTTTCATTTTTTTACTCCTTTCTTTATATCATTATGAATATTAGCTTTCATGATTTCTACCAATTCATCCGCTGTTGAGAGTTTCATGTATTGAGGCGCTCTGTTCTCTCTTTCACCGTAAAAATCGATAAATTGCAGATTCTGATTATCGAGTCCAGGAAAGCTGAACACCATTGCATTAGCTTCATAGCACTCGGCAAATACCATTTTATGGTTTGCGAGTTCCGGATTCTGCTCTTTAATTTTAACAAACTCCCTGGCAAGCCATACATAAGATAAAGAGCCTATTTCATAGTGCGTATATCCAAGATTGAGATACTTGTATACCCCCATAAGCATTCGAACTTTTCCATATATCAGGATTGGAAAGTAATAGGCGTGGTTTTTAGTTAATAATTTTGACACCCCGTCACCTTGCTTATAGTTAACAATAGACTCAGGCGTCAGCGCCATTATTTCAATTGGTTCACCAAGGGTGGCATTTTGTAATACTTTGGGATCACGTATATCCAGGTCATTAATGCCTCTTGGTGTTGTCGATTCTGCCATGTACTGTTTAAAACCCATTTGAGCAACTTTTACAGCCTCCTCACGATCAGAATCTGCATGGGTGAGAGTAAAGGCAGATAACATGATTAAAAGTAATAGATGTTTCATTAAAAGCCCCCTCCTTTTTAAGTTGTATGTAAACGGAAATAAGTACCTTACAATTGGTATGCGTGGCTGATTGTATGCTTCGATATTCTTGCAGGAGGTTACTGGAAATGTCGACGAAGAGTAAATATGGCAATAACTACTGCACCGTTACCACGCAACAATGCTTATTTTATAATCCCCCCCCCTTTTTTTCAATGATATGAAATTAATGTATCAAACATTAATTGAAGTAAAATTATGGGTATCTTTTTATATGATGACGCACAATCCCGTAATAATAATATAGCGAAAACTCTCCAAATGTGCCCGTTTCTGTATAAAAATGGATAATTTTCGTTTACACGTGTAAACACCACTATTGTAGTGAATAGAGAGAAAGAAAAGGTGAAAACGGTTAAGTACTGAAATAGCCGGAAATAATGTGCTGTGATGTGGTAATGACGGAACCGATTTCGAGATATATTTACGGGATGTAAATTGGGTGGCAGGTGACCGAAGATTTGTCTTGAAATTACACATTTTTTTGTATATTTATGTGCAGGAGGTACTGTGTTATGGCGACAAATTTGGCTATCGATTCTTCATTAATAGAAGAAACCCGCCTGATTAGTGTTAAACGAAAAAAAACTGCCGTTATTGGTATACCAATTTATACAACTGATAGAGATATTATCAGATTTGCAAAAAGTCTTCAGATTCAGCTATATACACCATGCAAATAATTACTCCTCATTAAAAATTGACAAAGTTACAGGAACCCGGAAAACAATAATCCTGCCATTAAATCGAAGGTCTCCGGAAATCCAGTACCAAAATGCTATATGTATCGATTTGGAAAACAAGATGATTATTATGGAAAATCTTTCGGAAGACTCGATTCTGATTGTTGAGAAATTTATAACCGGAAAGAGAATGATAATGGGAAAAGGCTTTATTCCGTGCCAATCCGATTTCCCGCATGACTGTATCGATTCGTCAGATTTTTTGAATAATGATTTACAGTTTTATTGGATTACCCCTGATAAATATAATGAAGACGGGAAAATTGAATTTAAGAAGTTTAAAATCAAGTTACAATAGCTTGGCGTTCCCTTTAGTCAATTTACAGATTGAGATATATGTTAAATTCATATAATACCATATATTTCCTTGCATTTACGATGTTCTGAAAGTACCGTTTCTGTCATACGCTGAAAAGCCGAAACATAATCCTTCATTACTCCACGGCAATATTCTCTACTTTGACGATACAGAGAGTGGTCAGCTGTTTTACTGTGTGGGCCTGAAGCTTTTTATGGTAACCCAATCGTTCACCCGCTTAATCTATTACGGAATTTTCCTCATGTTTATTCACTGTTCTGTTTCGTATTATAATCATTATTATTATTGCCAGTTACATTGCATTGCGCTATTTTCTTATATAGTAAATAAATGTGTACAGACAGATATATGAATTAAGAAATTAATATCATTCACGTGAAGGCTGGAATCCAGGCTCCTGTTCACATGCAAAAGGTTTTCAGTAAACGGTTGCTTTATGTATGAGAAAGGGCTGTGCCATGGCTGAAGAATGCAACAGGATACTTGTTGTTGATGATGATGAGATGATGCGGGATTCACTGTATGAAATGTTGTCTCACGATGCGTATCTCGTAACGTGTGTCGATACCGCTGAAAAGGCATTAAAAAAAATGAAAACATGGCCGGTACACCTGTTCATAGTGGATTTAAAATTACCAGGAATGAGCGGAATCAATATGCTTAAAAAACTGGATGTAATGAATAATATTTATGAGGCAATTATCTTAACTGCTTATGGAGATATGAACACTGCAAAAGAGGCAATGGAACTGGGTGCCTGCAGCTATGTTGCCAAGCCGGTAGAATATAAAAAACTCGCTCCCCGGGTGAAAAAAGCTCTTGAAATTGTAAAACAGAAAAAGGTAAAACTTGATTACCTTAATGAGCTGGAGAGTAAAATTAGAGAACGAACGAAAAAGCTTGAAAGGGAAATAGAGCAACGCAAACAGGCTGAACTGGCGCTCCGAGAGCAGCGTAAATATGCCGAAAGCATAGTAAATACGGCACAGGTAATTGTACTTGTCCTGGATAAAAAGGGAAAGATAGTCAATTATAATCCCTATATGGAGGAAATAGCGGGTTATACAATTAATGAAGTGAAAGGAAAGGACTGGTTTGATACCTTTTTACCGGAACGGGATCGTTCACGAATAAGAGTATTATTTAAAACCGCTGTTGGCGATACTCAGACGAGAGGCAATATTAATTCAATCGTTACAAAAGACGGACGTGAGAGGGAGATTGAATGGTACGACAAAACTTTGAAGGATGACAACGGCGAGATTGTCGGATTGTTGGCTGTCGGGCAGGATGTGACCGAGCGGATAAAAGTTGACAGGGCCTTGAAAGAAAACAATAGATTCTTAATTGACCTTATCAGTTCTATTAGAGATGGGGTTTTCGTATTGGATGAGAACGGAGTACATATTACTGTAAATCCCGCTTTCTGCCGAATGACTGGTTTTAAGAAAAAAGAATTAATTGGTACCGGTCTACCACACCCTTATTGGCCGGAAGAAGAGTATGATAATATACAAAACGCTTTTAAACAGATATTAAATGAAGATTTTAAAGAAATCGAATTGGTATTTAAGAGAAAAAATGACGAACGTTTTCCAGTTCTCATTAATCCATCCAGTGTAAAAGATTTTAATGGAAAAACCATCAGTTATTTTGCTATTGTTAAAGACATCAAAGAAAAAAAGAAGGCGGAAGAAGTGTTGCGGGAGAACGAGAGAAAGTTATACGAACAGAATATCATGCTTAATGAAAAAAATATTGCCCTCCGTGAAGTCATGGATCAGCTTGAGGCGGAAAGGGATAAAGTAGCGGCACAGGTTAATTCAAATGTCGACCGCTTTATATTTCCGTTAATCTCCAAGATGAGAACGAAAGGTTCTGATATTGATAAAACTTATTTTGATTTGCTCGAAGAAAATCTAAAAGAACTTACCTCTCAGTTCGCTGATAAGATGTCTGAAAAAATGTTTCGGTTGACTCAGAAAGAGATTGAGTTGTGTAATATGATAAAACGGGGAATGACTTCTAAAGAAATTGCCAACCTTTTAAATATTTCCCATAGAACTGTTGAAACCCACAGGAATAATATACGTAAGAAACTGGGTATCGGGAAAACTGACACGAATCTGGTGACGTATTTGAAGAATATGTAATTCAAATCCGGATTTTTTATCGGTGTCAAGGGATTGAAAACAGATAAAAATTTTCGATTTCTTATTACGAATTGTATGACACGGATTTAAAAGAAGATAAAAGAAATAAAATCCACAATCTGATCCATACGGAATCAGAAATCCGAATTCCAGAAATAAAAATAATACTTACGTACTATACGCAGTTAATACGTTTTAGTTAAGTAGTGAAGTTCGAATTAAATAATTGCACAGTTGCGTGAACCGTGGTAAAATAGATACAGTTAATCATATAATTGTTTCGCATTTATCATATAGAGGTAACAGGTATATAATAGACTTGTTGCATAATTAAAATTAACATGAAAAATATGCTGTTTATACTTAAAAAAAGCACTTTTTAACCCCTAAAAACAAATTATGCAACAACTCTAATGTAAAAATACTATTAAAAAATTGTAAAACACACCTATACGTTCTCAACTTACAAGCAAAATAGGGATTACTGGTGTTCGGGTAAATTGTAATAAGAGGTAATTGAGTACCTTTGCGTTCAAAGTTGCCGTATACTTAAGGGTAGGGTTCATTGCTCGTGAAGCGTGGTTCGTGAAGAACAAAACGTGAACCCTTTAACGCCCAAGTAACGCGTAACACATAACGTACATGGAGGAAGGATGAAAAAAGAAGTACTAATTCTTATAGCAGAGGATGCTGACCGGTATGCGGTACTTATTAAAAAAATCTGAACCGCTCCGGTATCGCGAATGAAATGATACGGTGTTACGTATCGGGTCCTGAAATATATTGAAATTTTAACCGTTTAACTAATCTGAAAAAATGTGGGAAATAACAAGATGAAACGGGATCTGGCCAGAAAAGATAAGGTTCTCAAAGAAGCAGCCGAGACATGGCAAATAACCTTTGACGGCATCAGCGATCCTGTCTGGATAATGACACCTGATTACACGATTACCCGATGTAACCGGACCTTTAGTGAGTTTCTTAATATGTCAGAGGAAGCAATCATTGGAAAAAAATGTTACGAACTTATCCATAAAACAGATAAACCGGTGAAAAACTGTCCCTGCAGAATAATGAAAAAGACGAAAATTAAAACAACAGCAGATATTAACTTCAACGGAAGATGCCTGGAATCAACGGTGTATCCCATGTTAAATGAAACCGGGGAAATTGAAAGCATCATTATTGATGCGGTTGATAAAACAGAGAAGATACAAAAGAACAAACAGATTGAATATCAGGCACGATTACTTGAGGACGTTTCCGATGCTATTATCTTAACGGATATGCAGTTTTCGGTAAAGAGCTGGAATAAAGGTGCGCAAAAAGTGTATGGCTGGAAAAAAGAAGAGGTGCTCGGAAGACCCGTTAATGACATGGTTAAAACGGAATATCCCGATGGAAAGAACCGAGAGGAAGTCATTCGGCGGCTTATGGAAACCGGCCGGTATGAAGAAGAGGTGGTTCAACGAACAAAGAGTGGTTCAAAAATTGTTGTTTCATGCAATGTTTCTCTGCTGAAAGATGAGGAGGGGAATCCGGTTGGCGCTGTGTTTGTAAACCGTGACATTACCGAACAGAAAAAGGCTGAGAGGGAAGAAAAGCGATATAATGAGAAAATGGCGCTTCTGTCCGAAACAGCTATGGCCCTCATTGAATTGACCGGCCATGAAGGTTTTTTCACGTATATTGCAGAAATTATACAGCAACAGCTTGCGGAAGAGGCGATCATAATTATTATGGAGCTGGATGAAAGACTCAATCAGTTCCGGGTTAAGCAAATAACAGGGAACCAGGAATCAAACGCAATATTCAAAAAGCTTCTCGGTATTGATCCGCATGAGATGATAATTCCCGAAACCGAAACAATCAGGGAAAATCTGTTACGGGGTATGCTAACGCCATTCAGCGGGGATTTATATGAACTGACCGGCCGTACTTTACCGAAATCCACTATGAAATCAATAGAAAAACGGCTTGACCCCGGCACTATTTTTAATATGGCTCTGCGAAGTGAAAAGGAGTTACTGGGATATGTCTCTATAATTCTTAAAAGAGGCGCATTATTGGAAAACAAAGATGTTATTGAGGCATTTGTTAACCAGGCGTCAATTGCAATGCAGCAGAGAAAGTCCCGGACAGCGCTTCTGCGGGAGAAGAATCGTATACAGCAGTATCTCGATATTACGGGAGTAATGATGGTCGCTCTGGATGTTTGCGGTATCGTTACCATGGTAAACAGGAAAGGGTGTGAAGCGCTTGGATATTCAGAGGAAGAAATAGTGGGTAAAAACTGGTTTGATAATTTTATCCCTGAGAAAATTAAACCCGAAATCAAGATGGTTGCGAACAGGTTATTGGCGGGAATGACTGATAAAGTGGAATATTTTGAAAATCCGGTGTTGACAAAGGACGGAAGAGAACGGCTTGTTGCCTGGAATAACACGATAATCCGGGATGAGGATGACAATATTACCGGTATCTTAAGTTCCGGAGAGGATATAACCGAACTCGTAATTAAAGAAGAGGCCCTCAGGCAGAGTGAAGAATGTTTCAGGCAGTTCTTTGACAACGCGCCAGATTACTGCTATATGGTTTCACCTGAGGATATTATTCTTAATATAAACAGGGCCGCGTTGAGTATACTTGGTTATGCCAAGGCGGAGATAATTGGTAAACCGTTAAGGAAAATTTATGCTGATGAATCGTTGCCTGTTGTGAACGCTCTGCACACAGAATTGAAAGAAAAAGGCAAAATAATTGATAAAGAGTTGGTAATTGAAACAAAGACCGGGGAGAAGCGGGATGTTCTGCTCAGCGCCGCAATCGTGAAAGACGTCAGTGGCGGGATTGTTCATTCCGTTTTAATTCAAAAGGATATTACGGAACAGAAGCTGGCCGAAAAGGAGAGGGAAAAACTTCATTTCCAGCTCCAGCAGTCGCGGAAGATGGAGTCTATCGGTCAGCTTGCCGGTGGCATCGCGCATGATTTTAACAATATTCTCGGCGGTATTCTGGGGTATTCCGATGTTCTTGAAATGAAGCTCGGGGAAAAACCGGAACTGTTGAAATATATCAGAAAAATCAAGGATGCAAGTCTAAAAGCCTCGGATTTAACACGAAAAATGCTCGCTTTTGCCCGGAGAACGCCTTTGGACGTTACAACGGTATCGGTTCATGACAGTATACTGCAGGTTGTTGAAATTTTACAGCATACGATTGACAAAAGGATCGAGATAAAAAGTCGGCTAAACGCCGAAGTGCCGACAGTAAGCTGCGACATTGCTCAACTTGAGAGCATATTGCTTAATATCGGCATTAATGCGCGGGACGCAATGCCGGAGGGAGGCACTATCATTTTTAGAACGGAAAATGTGACTTTTAACGGAAAGCGACGTCTCAGCGACGCCTATGAAACGGAAACGGGCGAATATGTTAAAATTTCCATCATAGATACAGGTATAGGCATGGATGAAAAAATCCGGCAAAAGATTTTTGAACCTTTTTTTTCCACTAAAGAGATCGGCAAAGGAACGGGTCTCGGCCTTGCGAGCGTTTATGGCGCCGTGAAACAGCATCATGGCTATATTACCGTCAGCAGCGAGCCGGGCCGGGGCGCACAGTTTGATATCTACCTGCCGGTCATGGAAAAGGAAAAAAAATCCGATACCAGGCAAATAGAGGAAAAACCTGTTTCCGGAACGGGAACTATTATGGTTATTGATGATGAAGCCGGCATTCGTGATACGGTTGAAGAATTGCTCAAATCAATCGGATATACCGTTATATGCTGCAGTAATGGTATTGAAGCGGTTGAGATCTTCAAGGAAAAAAACGGTGATATTGACCTGGTTCTGCTGGATATGATAATGCCGAAAATGAATGGCGTTGATTGCTTTAGAAAACTTAAAGAGATTAATCCGCAGGTTCAGGTTGCTATTACGACCGGGTACAGCATTCAGGAAGATATTGATCTGGTGCTCCGTGAAGGTGCGAAAGAGGTTATTGAAAAGCCGTTTGAGTTGAATAAACTGTCAAATATTGTCAAAGAGGCAATAGGTCATTAATGCTGTGGTGTTATGGAAATGAGCATGTTTCCGTCCCATGGCGCCATACTGGAGTCAGCTGCCACGGAAAAGGAATAAGGCGAATGAGGGTCGAGGTAGGTTTCGGAGCTATGTGCCAGTCTCGAGTGGATAACATGGATAAGTTAACGTGAGAATGGAAAGAGTATGGAAGAAAGGATAAAGATTTTTGTTGTTGACGATTCGGAAGAAAATCGTGATGGTGTTACAGAATTATTGGATGCGATGGGATTTGATGTGGCTAATGCATGCAGCGGCGAAGAGGCTCTTGAAAAATATAAGCAGTTTCAGCCGCAGGTGTTTCTTGTCGATGTGAAAATGCCCGGAATGGACGGCATTTCCCTGTTGCGTGAACTGCATATCGAAAATAATTGTTACGAAGTAATTATGATGACCGGTTATGAGAGCCTGAATGATGCCAAAAAAGCAATGGAGTTCGGAGCGTTCAGCTATTTAACGAAACCTCTTAACAGGCGTGAGCTCGAGGAGTACCTGCGGAAAGCATATTCTATGGCAAGACTCAAACAGTCACGCTTTGACCGGCTGGATTCTTTGAAACGAAAGATTGAAAACCAGACAAAGGAGCTTGAAAGATCCCTACAGATAATGAAGGCGCAGGCCAATCGCATCGATGCAATTATGAATAGCATGGCGGAAGGCATGCTGGTTGTCGATAATAGGGAGAATATTGTGCTGATTAACGATAAGGCGCAGAGGATATTGCAGATTTCTCACGTCCAGAGTCTCGGATCAAATATCCGGGAGGTTTTGAAAGGGGAAAAAAATATCAGTCAACTCAGGCGATTGTTAACGGAGACAAACGGTAAAAGGAAGGAGGGTTATTTACAAATTGATAAAGGCGACGGCAAAGGGATGCGGTATTTCTGGGCAACGGTGTCGACCGTATCCGGTGATGACGGTGAGAACATCGGCAGGATAATTAATTTTGTTGACCAGACTGAAAAGGTAAGAGCCGCTCAAATGCGCAACTCTTTTTTAAGTATTGTTGCCCATGAGTTTCGGACACCGATTACTGTTCTCATGAACAGCTCTACGCTTCTTGAACTCGACAATAAAAATACGGAAATTCGAAATCAGGCAACTGCTGACATAAAGGAAACAACTATTCACCTTAAATATCTTGTAAATAATATAATTAATATTGCATCGGTTTCAGACTCATTCGTAAAGGTTAATTATGAGAATGTTAATCTTTATGACCTTGTCTATGCGCAGATTGATAAATTACGCGTTGAGGCAAGAGAGAAAAATATTTCTTTCGGTATTAAAAGTAAGCTGGAAAATCAAATGGTGTGTACCGATGCCAAATATCTTTCAATCGCAATTACCAGTTTAGTGCATAATGCCGTTAAATTCAATAAGGAAAACGGTTCTGTTACCATTATACTGACTGCTGAAAAAGAAAATAGCCGAAGATTTATAAGGATTAGTATAACCGACGAGGGCGTCGGTATGACCGAGGAGGAACAAATGCATCTTTTTGAGGAATTCTATCAGGCTGAGAATCCACTAACACGGCGGCATGGAGGACTCGGTATAGGTCTTTTTCTGACGAAGCGGGCTATGGATGTGCTCAACGGGTATATTCATGTTACGTCTGAAAAGGAAAGAGGGAGTACCTTTACACTTCGGATACCGCAATAAAAAAATAGTATATCTGTTTACAGGAGGTTTTATGGCAAAGGGAAAAATTCTGATAATCGACGATGAGAAACTTCTTGTCAGGTCGACCTGCATTGCGCTTGCCTGCTATGATTTCCTGACCGAGAGCGCTCTGGACGGAAAAGAAGGCCTGGCAAAAGCAAGGGATTGCCATCCCGATCTCATACTTCTTGATATCATGATGCCGGCGATGGACGGCTGGCAGGTTCTGGAACGGCTTAAGAAGGACGAGGCTATAAAAAATATCCCGGTGATAATTTTTACTGCAAAAGAATATTCCGACGGCAAGACCCTTGCTGAAAAAAAAGGTGCTGTTGATTTTATCGCAAAACCTTTTGAACTTGATGATTTGGTTGAGATTATTGGAAAATATACAGGATAAATAAGGAGTGCCATAATGGAAACGAATAGCCTTTCCCTTGACAGGTTTATTGAAGGACTGCCGTTCGGTATTCTGATAGTAAACCCTGCTACCGGTATGATTAAAACAGGTAATGCTGTAGCTTTTGATCTGCTGGAAGTCCAGATAGAGGATGTGTTGACGCAATCTTTTGATACGATTGTTGCTGATGAGGAAATACTTCTTGGCTTTAAGCAGGTCATTTCAGGAGAAACGTCAAAACATAATGCCGTCTTTGAAAAAAATGGCAAATATATCAAATGTACCATTGGCGCCATTACCGGTGATTCCGAAGAAGAAGGCGATTCGATTCTTGTGTTTGTTGAGAATGTAACGAATTTTAAACAGCTGGAGCTTTTAAAACAGGATTTTATTCAGACCATACTCCACCGGATCAGGAATCCTCTGACTACTCTGAAAACCTCTCTTTCCATAGTTAATTCCCTGTATCTCACATCCGTATCGGAAGAAATTCGGGAGATATTAGATATGAGCTTCCGGGAGGTGAACAGACTGCACGTACTAATAAATGATCTGCGAAATCTTTTTCTTATCGAAACCGGGCTTGCAAATCTTGATTTGGAAATTGAGACGTTTCCTGTTACTGAGATCCTGGATCGGGCGCTGGACGAACTGTCTAAACTGCCTTCGATTGATGATGAATCGCGTAAACGTATTATCTGCGACGGTGATAGGAATATTCGAATAAAAGCTGATTTTGAAAAATTGAAACAGGTCCTTTTCGTACTTCTTAAAAATGCATGTGATTTTTCACCGGAAAAAACACCTGTCGAAGTAAACCTGTCGCAGGATAATAACATGGTCACGATAGCAATAAAGGATTATGGCATAGGGATTTCGGAAGAAGCGAAGCCGTATCTGTTCACGAAATTTTTTCGAGAAGATAATGAGATTACAAGAATTAAGGAAGGCAATGGACTAGGTCTTTATATTGCCCGCTCTCTTGTTGATTTTATGAAAGGTACCTTGTATTGTGAAAGTAAAAAGGGGAGCGGTTCTTCTTTTTTTATTTCTCTGCCTTCAGAATAGGACATTGCAATGGATAAAAGTGATAGGCAGACAGGTCCGGAAAGAGACGAACAGCTTTATTAAGGAATAAGGTGTATAAACTGTTATGCCTGACAAAAAACGTGAATCTCCACTCAATGACGACAGCGAAAAGCTCCTGAATCGGCTTGAAGAAAATCTGAATCAGATTGAGCTTGATGAAATAAGGAAAGGACTCTCGCGAGAGGAACTGGAGGAACGCGGGTTTATTGGCGAAAAAGATATTGATATACATCGTAAAGTATTTAGCGAAACGACAGAACGGGAAAAGTTATCCTTCAAGGAGGGGATCGAATATAAGCGGCTTCAAGACTCCGAAAACTTTGAGTCCCTTACTATCAATTCTCTCCTGCTTATCCGTGATGTTGAACAGGGTGCTCTTATTGCAACACGTGAAGTGGATGAGACCATACCTTTTCATGCCGGGGAAAATGTTAAAAAAGTGGTTGATAATGAGGGCGAAAAATATATCGCGGAAGTAAGGGGTAAAGCAATTATTATAAAAGACACTATGTATGTCTTTCCTTCCGATATCGACTGTGAAATAAGCATACGGGTGAGTAAAAGCAAGATGCAGGCTTATATGGATTGTACGGCCGGTTATAATGACGGGAAGCAACTTTCCGTTGAACGGGTGATTGATGAAATGAGTAAAATGGGCATTCATCACGGTATATTGAAAGATGCCATTTCAAATGCTATTACCGTTGCCAACGAGTTGATGACACCGCAACGGGATGTCCTTGTCGCTGAAGGAACTCCTCCCATACAGGGAGCGGATGGCACTATCACGTATGGATTTGAAATTGATTCCGATACAAAAACGTTTAAAATAATGGATGACGGCAGAATAGACTATAAAGGCGCATGCAACATTGCCATTGCAAAAAAGGATCAGTTCCTTGCAACAATCAACGATCCGGGCTATGGCGTTGATGGCCTTACTGTTCTCGGTGAGGTTATACCCGCAGAGAAGGGAAGAGAAGCGCACCTCACGGACGGACAAGGCGTACGGGTGTCGGATGACGGCAAGTCATTCTATGCCGACAGTAAAGGCTGTATCATGCTCAATCCACCGCTCATTGAAATACTGGATTTGTATCACGTCAAGGGAGATGTCGATTATTCCACCGGAAGCATCAATTTTAACGGAAATGTTATTATTAACGGTACCGTACGCGAAGGCTTTGAAGTTAAAGCTGACGGGGATATTATTATAGAAAATTGTGTTGAATCGGCACGGATAATCGCCGGACGCGACGTCAGGATATCGGGAGGTATACTCGGACAGACAAAGGGACTGGTATCAGCCGGTCGTGACGTATATGTCGAATATGTTCAGAACGGTAGAATTGAAGCGCAGGGAACAGTGTATATAAACGACTTTTCCGTGAACAGCTACATTTTCTGTAATCATCTGAATATGCAGAAAAAGCATGGTTCCATTGTCGGCGGCGAGGTGTATGCTCAGCGGGGTATCGATGTGTTAAACCTCGGGTCGCCGAGCGGGACCAAAACATATGTCACTGCAGGTACAGACTTTCTTGTAAGAAGAAAGATAAAAGAACTCGATGAGGCGCTGGAATTTTGTGAAGGAAATATCGCAAAGATTGATGCAACGTTAAAACCATTATTAAAACTGTTACATGCAGATCCAAAGAGAATCAAACATAAGACGCCAATTATAAAGAAAACCATTCAAAAACGCAGGGAGCTCGAGATACAGCAACGTAAAATGGCGGCAAAGCGCACTCACCTCCGCGAAAAGCTTGAGATTGAAGGCATCTGCTTTATAAAAGTGAAACAGACATGTTACAGTGATGTATACATAATTATAAAAAAATTAAAAACCACAACAAACCGAAAGCGAGAGAACATTGTTTTTTATGAGGACCCGAAGGAGGCTGTGATAAAAACCGGCGCATATTAAACAAATATTATAGATAATATGAGGTGGTAAATGTTACGTAACAAAGAGAATACCGGTATTAATAAAAACCGCAGACAAATATATTATGATGTATTATTGATTCTGGGTACGCTGGGAGCGTATTGTGCGGTATTTATACTTTTTTATCACCGTTTTGGCGGCGCTATTGCCGCATTCGCAGTTCTGCCGGTAATTATGGCAGCCTGGTTATGGGGGGTTCGTGCCGGGATTATTTTCAGCCTCCTTATGCTGCCGATTAATACGATTCTTTTTAATATTTTAGAACAGAGCGGCTGGAATGTGGTGATTAGACATCAAGGCATACCGGGTCAAATAGCGATACTGTTGATAGGAGTTGTAATCGGCTATTTACGGTTATTAAAAAAACGATTGAACAAAGAATTAAACACCAGGATTGAAGCGGAGAAATCTTTAAAACAATCGGAAAAAACTTTCAGAGAGTTGTTTGAAGCTTCCAGTGAAGGATTGCACCTTGTCAGTATGAAAACAGGTAAATTTGTAAAGGTAAATAATGCCATGTGCAGTCTATTCGGATATACCAGAGAGGAAATGCTTCAATTGTCACCACAGGACATTTGTACTCCCGATGACAGAGAAAGGCAGTCAGAAGCTTTAAAACTTCTCATGGCAGGAAAAAGAATTGTAAACCATGAAGGTGTATGCATTAAGAAAGATGGTACTCGACTGAGTGTACTGATATCGGCCTTTCCATTACTATGGAAAGGGCAGTATGTTATATCCGGTTGTATCAGGGACATAAGTCAAATAAAGGAATACCAGGAAAAATTGACAGCAAAAAACCGGGAAATTCTTGATTTTGCAAACACGGTAACCCATGATATGAAAAAGCCTCTGACAACAATAAAAACAATTTGTACTCTTGTTGCCGATGAGAAGTTTTTTTCATTGAGTGGGGATGGAAAAGAAGCAATTGTCATGGGAAAAGATGCTTTGAATTATATGGAGGAACTGCTTGAGGACCTCCTTGCATGTGCAAAACTGGAAGCAGGGACACAGGTTCTTGAAATGACGGATGTTGATGTCAAAGAGGTTGTAGATACGGTCTTGCAGAGATATAAATTCCAGATTGAGGAGAAAAACATTACCGTAGTGCGAAATGATAATGTATATATACATGCTGATAAAAAGGGAATTATCAAAATATTCATGAATCTTATTGGAAATGCAATCGGCTATATAGGCAATACACCTGATCCTGAGGTGGAAATTGGCGTTTCTGAATTAAACGACAGGAATAAATACCTGTTTACAGTTAGAGATAACGGCTTGGGTATTCCCGAAGAGATACAAGGAACAATATTTCAAAAGTTTAAGAGAGGGACAAACGTCTCGGGGATAAGTGGAGCAGGACTAGGTTTATCAATTGTAAAAGGAATAATTGAAGCACATAAGGGTGAGATATGGCTTGAGAGTAAGGAGGGAGAAGGTACGACGTTTTATTTCACGTTACCGTTCAAAAAGGTATAATTAGGATCGTGCCGTCTTGATTCCGCGACACGATCCGCCTGCGGCGGCTCCTCGCTTCGCTCGGAGACGGGCTCCGTTCCATGCGACTGGCATCCGTTTATCCAAATGACCATTGCTACCTGAAAACCAATTATAGGTACCGTAATGTATATTACCAAATACCTCATTTTTAATTGTCGTTATACCTCA
>CAZIYW010000071.1:0-26318 GCA_964543525.1 uncultured Fibrobacterota bacterium
TCAGGATGGCTGTATTGAACCACTGCGTAACAAACTGCAGTATAAAAGCACCCGATGGTCATTAGTCGATAAAACAGAAAATGCTGATTTGCAACAGATACTCACTGCTGACCTGGAGTATATTGCAGCTCTGGATACCCTGATAGGAAACCTTGATAAAAAAGTGATTGAAAAAGCTCGTCATCATAATAATAAACATTACGAAGCACTGCAAACAATGGCCGGCTGTGGTAAAACAACAGCGTTAACCGTTCTTTATGAAACCCACTCTATACACCGCTTTCGAACACCCCGGCGTTACTCTTCATACAGCCGTGTTGTGCGTGCAGAAAACAAATCTGCCGGTAAAAACCTCGGTGGCACAACCAACGATAAAATCGGTAATCCCTGTTTAAAATGGGCCTTTGCTGAAATTGCCTATAGTATGATAAGAAACTATCCGGTCATCTGTGACTGGTGCCATCACCGCTGCCGTAAAAAGGAGCCAAACTCACGATACAGAAGGCTCACCTCTTTTTTACTGCCCAGACGGACACCGTAAGGAGGATTGGCAACAATAGTTGCCTTCTCCAGGCCGGGAAGGTCTCTGAAATCTTTAACCGTTACCGAAACGTTATCGCCGAAAGGAAGCCGCTTCAGATTTGCCCGTGCCACTGCAACAGCCTCGCCGGATATATCACTTCCGGCAATGGTATTCTCCGGCAGGGGACGTATCTGCTCATCAGCTTTTTACGGACAGACAGCCACTCCTCTTTATTAAAATCGGGCAGGAACTCGAAACCGAACCGCTTTCTCAGATAACCGGCCGGAATCCTGCAGAAACGCATAAGTACCTCCGCCGTCAGGGTACCTGAGCCACACATCGGATCGTAGAACAGGGAATCACCCTTCAAGGTGCTGAATCCGACTATTGCGGCAGCCAGTGTCTCCTGCATAGGGGCTTCACCTGCACTCACGCGGTATCCTCTCCGGTGCAGAGACCCGCCGGAGGTATCGAGGCTGATGACTGCCCTGTTATTTTCAATATGTAAATTTATCCAGACATCCGGATCCTCCCGATTAATACCGGGCCGTTTACCTCGGGTATCGCGAAAGAAATCAACGATTGCATCCTTTACACACAGTGCCGCATACTTCGAATGGGTTATTGCACTGTGGGAAACCGTTGAGAAAACGGCGAAAGTATTCTCAGGCCTAAGCAACATGCCCCATTTAATGGAGCGGGCGGTCTTGTAAAGATATTTGGTGCTGTGACACTGAAAGGTCAGGAGCGGGGCAAGCACACGGGTACTGAGCCGTGATTCATAGTTGATCCGAAAAAGGGTTTTTCGATCCGCGTGTATATAACAGCCGCGATAGGCCGGTTTCACCTTCCGCGCACCAAGAGCCTCCAGTTCAGCAGCCCCCATCTCTTCCATGCTGCCGGCAATCTGTACAAAGTACCGGTGCCATTTCTGATATTCAAACTTACCCTGATTATTTTCATTATCCACGTATCTTTTCTCTTTTTCTATTTTTCAGTGCTCTGAATATATGTATGGTTGCTGTCCACAGCATAGATAATAGATAAAAATCTTTGCGCCGCTATAGAGAGCATACGGTTCTTTCGCTGTATAATACCTATCTTTCGCCGGGCAGCACCACGAATCGGTAACACCACCAATGCACCGTCCTCAGCATCTTTCTTCACCGCGAAATCCGGGACAATTGCTATACCGATGCCTTTCCTGGCAAAGGCTTTCTGCACCTCAACACTCCCGAATCCCATAACGGCATGCGGAGTCAACTGCAGCATGGCAAAGGTCTCATCCAGAAGCATCCTGCTCTTGGTTCCCGGCTCCAGAAGCAAGAGGCGTTGCTTTGATAACGAAGGAAAATCAATCTTTGATCGCTTTGCACAAAGATGATCCGGTGCGCATACGGCAACCATGTTGTAGGAAAAAAAGGAGGTGGTTACCAGGTTACTGTCCGACAGGGGAAGCGTGACAAAACCAATTTCAGCAACCCCTTCAAGGACCATACGGACAATATGCAGCGACGGTCTGTTCTGCACGGTAATATCCAGATCGGGGTATTCATTCAGAAAATCGGACAGGAGTGTCGGCAGAATATAACTGCTTACCGTATCACTGCACCCGATAGTCAGCTCCCCGCGAACCAGCTGCCTGATACTGTCAATCTTTCTGCGGGCATAATCCACTTCAGCGAATATACGCCCGGCATGGGCATAGAGTATCTTTCCGGCCTCCGTGGGAATAATATCCCGCGTGCTCCGGTCAAACAGGGGCTGACCGATCTCCCGCTCCAGCGATTTAATCTGCATACTGATCGCAGGCTGACTAACAAACATTCTCCGTGCCGCACGACTGAAACTCCGCTCTTCAGCAACGTAACAGAATGCCTGTAACTGGTCAAATTCCATAAGCTTTCCTTATAGTATCTATAAATATAATCAATTTTTTTTATCAATATAATCAATATATCTTAAGGGGAGATCTGTATGTGATTGAGGGGAAATAAATAACAAAGGTACACAGGACTTTATTACGGGAGCATTACCATGAGTACGGTAAAACGCATATTTGTTGAAAAGAAAAAGGGATTTGATATCGGTGCGCAGCATCTCTTTACCGATGCCAAAGATTATCTTGGCATTACAAACCTTGAACAGGTCAGGATGCTTATCCGGTACGACATTGAGGGTATTTCCGACAGCGATTATGAGGCTGCCCGCTCTATTGTCTTTTCCGAGCCGCCGGTTGACCATGCCTATGACGACACCCTCACCCTCGCTGAAGACGAACACATGTTTGCCATAGAGTATCTTCCGGGCCAGTATGACCAACGCGCCGACTCGGCTGCGCAGTGTGTGCAGATAATGACCCACGGACAGGCGCCTGTGATTAAAACAGCCCAGGTTATCATTCTCAAAGGTTCATTGACGGAAGAAGATATTGCCACGGTAAAGAAATACCTGATAAATCCTGTCGACTCCCGCGAGGCCTCACTTGATCTGCCGGAGACACTGACCGAGGAGATTGTCCCGCCTGATGAGGTGGCTGTACTGAGCGGTTTTACCGCCATGTCTGATGACGATATCGATGCACTGCGCAAAGAGCTTGGACTCGCCATGAGCCGTGATGATCTGCTGCACTGCCGTCGCTACTTTACCGAAGAAGAGCGCCGGGATCCCACCATTACGGAAATACGCATGCTCGACACCTACTGGTCGGATCACTGCAGGCATACCACCTTTCTCACCCGTATCAACGATGTTTCCATTGAGCAGCATCCCCTTACCGAGCCGATACGGGAGGCATACGAAGCCTACCGCGCTTCACGCGCATTTGTCTATGAAAACGGAGAGAAACCGATCTGTCTGATGGATATCGCCACCATGGGCATGAAAGAATTGCGTAAACGGGGTATGCTGGATGATCTCGAAGTGTCCGATGAGATCAATGCCTGCAGTATTGTTGTTGAAGCCGAGCTTGATCATGGCACCAGAGAAGAGTGGCTGGTGATGTTCAAAAATGAGACCCATAACCATCCCACGGAAATCGAGCCTTTCGGCGGCGCAGCCACGTGTCTGGGCGGGGCCATCCGGGATCCGCTCTCCGGCCGCTCCTTTGTGTATCATGCCATGCGGGTCACCGGGTGCGGCGATCCCCGGAGGACCCTTGCCGAAACACTGCCGGGGAAACTGCCCCAGCGGAAAATAACGGTTGAAGCGGCCCACGGTTACAGCTCCTACGGCAACCAGATCGGTCTCGCCACCGGCATCGTTTCGGAGATTTATGACGAAGGGTACCTTGCCAAGCGCATGGAGATTGGTGCGGTGATCGGTGCTGCGCCGAGGCGGAATGTTGTACGGGGCACACCGAAGCCCGGCGACGTAATAATTCTGGTTGGCGGCAGAACCGGCCGAGACGGCTGCGGCGGCGCAACCGGATCATCAAAGGCACATACCGAAGAATCGATTATGACCTGCGGGGCCGAGGTACAAAAGGGCAATCCGCCGACGGAGCGTAAAATACAGCGTCTGTTCAGGAACCCGGAAGTGAGCCGGATGATTGTCAAATGCAATGATTTCGGCGCCGGCGGCGTATCGGTTGCCATAGGTGAGCTGGCAGACGGCCTGTATATCGATCTGTCACGAATCCCTAAAAAGTACGAAGGTCTTGACGGAACAGAACTCGCCATCTCCGAATCGCAGGAACGCATGGCTGTCCTCGTTGCCGACAGCGATGTCGATTCGTTTATCGCCTTTGCCCGTGCCGAAAATCTCGAGGCCACACCGGTTGCTACGGTCACCGGGGAGCCGCGCGTGAGGATGGAACTCAATGGCAGGGATATTGTCAATATCAGCAGATCATTTATCAATACCAACGGTGTATTGCAGGATACCACCATTGAGGTACCGGCACCTGCCGAAACCGGTAATTTCTTTTCAACATCACTTCCTGCAGTTGCAGCGCAGCAGAATCTGATAGATGCCTGGTATGCCAACCTTGCAGATTTGAATGTCTGCAGTCAGCGAGGCCTTATGGAACGGTTCGACAGCTCTATCGGCGCCGCCAGTGTGCTGCATCCCTCTGGCGGGAAACACCGTATCACCCCCATTGAGGCAATGGTTGCCAAACTACCGGTACTGAAGGGCGACACCACAACCGGCACTATCATGAGCCACGGCTTTACCCCGCAACTCTCATCCTGGAGTCCATTCCACGGTGCCGTGTATGCGGTCATTGAAGCGGTTGCAAAGGTAGTTGCGGTAGGCGGCGACCATACCCGCATCAGATTGACTTTACAGGAATATTTCGAAAAACTCGGGGCCGACCCCAAACGGTGGGCAAAACCGTTCAGTGCCCTGCTGGGCGCGTTTCATGCACAGATAGGTTTCGGTATTCCCGCTATCGGCGGAAAGGACAGCATGTCCGGTACCTTCGAAAATATATCGGTACCGCCCACGCTGGTCGCTTTCGCTTTGTGCCCCACTGATGTTCGCTTTACCATCTCCCCGGAATTCAAAAGCAGCGGCAGCCATGTGGTGTACCTGCCTCTGAGACGTGATGAAAAGGAGCTGCCCGATTTCGAAAAACTGAACCACCTGTACGCCCTGGTAACCCGGCTTATACAGGAAAAAAAGATCATTGCCGCGCATACGGTACGGACCGGCGGGATCGCAGCGGCAGTTTCCAAGATGGCATTCGGTAACGGTATCGGAATGGCATTCACTACTGGCCTTGATACCACCACGCTCTTCGCACCGAATATTGGATCCCTGGTCTGTGAAATTGACCGTGACTACACCCCTGAACAGTTGTTTACAGACTGTACCTGGACGACACTGGGGCATACTATTGCCGAGACGGAGATACACATTAACGACACAGTAATCATGTTGGATATTGCCCGCACCGCCTGGGAAACACCTCTTGAAACGGTTTTCCCGACAAAGGTTGATACCGGTATCTCTCAACAACCTGCGGCAACTGATTACAAGAACAGGAGTAAAGTCAGACCGAAAGTAACTATCACGACACCGCGTGTTTTCATACCGATATTCCCCGGTACAAATTGCGAATATGACACGGCACGGGCCTTTGAGCGTGCAGGCGGCGATGTCGATACCTTTGTATTAAAAAACCTCACACCCGGCGATATCGATCTCACCCTTCGCACCATGAAAGAAAAGATTGACAATGCGCAGATAATCATGCTCCCCGGCGGATTCAGCGCCGGTGATGAGCCTGAAGGATCGGGCAAATTCATCGCTGCGGTTTTCAGAAACCCGAGTCTGCGGGATGCTGTCATGGAATTACTTACCGAGCGTGACGGCTTGATACTTGGCATCTGTAACGGTTTTCAGGCACTGATAAAGTTGGGGCTGGTACCCTACGGTGAAATCCGGGAATATGACGAGCAGTGCCCGACACTTACTTTCAACACCATCGGCAGGCACCAGTCACGAATGATCCGAACCAGAGTCTGCTCCACCCTTTCACCATGGTTCGCAAATGTTAACGTAGGTGATATGCACTCCCTGGCCGTCTCCCACGGTGAGGGGCGTTTTATTGCCCGGGACACCGTCGCGACGGCTTTGATTGACAAAGGCCAGATTGCCACACAGTATGTTGATGCCGACGGCTACCCGTCATACGACATCGCGGTAAATCCAAACGGCTCGCTTCATGCCGTTGAAGGTATTACCAGCCCCGACGGGAGAGTACTCGGCAAGATGGGTCATTCGGAGCGAATCGGTACCAATGTTGCGAAAAATATTGACGGTAACAAAGACCAGATGCTTTTTGAGGCAGGGATTTCATATTTTCTATAAAAAAATCTAGATATCCGGCGCCCAATGAATTAGTTTACTTGTTGGTAAGACGGAACATGTAGCAGTTTCGTTTAACCCTGCCGGAAAAATTCGGAATAAGGAACCAATGGCACTCGATTTCATACTGCACAAACAGTTAAAGAGTGCTTATACAAATCCGGGTATTTAAAAGGGTACAGCATGCCTATTCCTCCGAAATACATCAACAGCATCGGCGCAGCTATACTGTCCTATTTTATTATGATATTCCTTGAGGATTTATTCGGTATCAATAAAAAACAGCGGTTCTTCCTGGCAATCGCAATCGGATTCCTTTTCTACCACTACGGTGAGGTTATTATTCAGTTTATTAAGAATATCTTTGCTTCAATCGGCCTGTAAAAACCTGTTGTATTTTTCAGTATCTACCTATGAAACCTAAAAGCATTATCCGTTCCGGCATCCGTGCCCTTTACCTCTGTGTCTTTCTCGCAGGTATTGTTGCTCATGTCTATGCAGCGTCATCAGTTGAAATAGTCGAAATCCCCCATTCGGGTCTTAACAGAGAATTGCCGGCACTGGTTGTTCTGCCCAAAACATATTCACAAAATGAGCAGCGCTTTCCCGCGATCTATCTGCTTCACGGTTACGGCGGCAACCACGCCACTTTCTCCCGGGTATGCAATCTTAAGGAGTATGCAGACAGCTTTGATATTATACTGGTGTGTCCCGACGGCAACTACAACTCTTGGTACCTTGACAGTCCGGTCAAGAAAAAGTCACAGTTCGCTTCATACATAATCCATGATGTCGTTCCCTTTATTGACCGTCATTTCCGGACAATAGCGGATGCATCCGGACGGGCGATAGTTGGCTCGAGTATGGGTGGCCACGGCGCACTAACCCTGCTCGCGCGCTATCCGGACCACTTCAACGGCGCCGGGAGTATCAGCGGTATTCTCGACATTACCGTATTCCCCCATGAATGGGACATGGCCCGCATACTCGGCTCCTACACCAGAAATATCACAACCTGGCAGCGCCATTCTTTTTTCTATATGTTGAAGAGCCTGGTCGGTAAAGAAAAAGCTATAATCATAGACTGCGGCACCAGTGACTTTGCCCTCTCCGTCAACCGTGCAGCACATGCGAAAATGAAAAAACTCGGTATTGATCATGCCTATTTTGAACGACCGGGATGGCACTCTTACAAGTATGTACAGAAAGTCCTGGGGCAGCATCTTGCTTTTCTCGCAGCACGCCTGAGGAAAGAATGAACGAGGTACTACATTCGGTGTTCATGCCTATCCTCCGAAGAGGAACTTGTAAGGTTTTACTTTACTATTTCCTCTTTCATTATTTTTTCGACGGTGTATCCTGAGGTACTGATGTTACGGTAATCTGATGCAGGACCACCGGCACCTGTGACACGGCAAAGCCAAAGGTACCGACAGCGGGGAAAAAGGCCCGGTTACTGTACTCAACAAGGAGTTTATTTGATGCATAGCATGACAGATTGTTTTCATTCACTATAAGCCGCAACTGAACAGTATTATCGAATACTTCCGACGGCAGGGACCACTTTTTAAGTATCTTTATCTTCTTCCCCTGCATCGAAATCAATTTACACTTCTTATCCTTTTTTGAAAATCTGAGTGCAAAACATCCCTGCGCATCCTTCCGCAGAAATATCTCAAAAAAACCGTTCTCCCTGCCTTTACCGAGTGATGCAATGCAGGTTAATACGAAATCGGCAAAAAGATACTTGGTAAACTCGGAATAGAAGGTCTTTTTCTCATCGGAAAACTGTGCGCAGCAACCGTCATAGATAATCCAGGGTCGCGGCTGAGTCTCCCTGTCGGCATACTGATACCACCAGGTCGATTTTAAACTGAAATTATCGGTAAACCAGAATGAGAGCAGCTCCGGATCATAGTGCGTCGAAGATGATGCGGTACTGCCCGACGCCTGCGATACCCGCAGGCTGTCAAAGGAGGCTTTACTTTCCACCGAGTAGAATCCTATCCTACCTTTTCGGGCGTGCTCGGTCTGTGCGGTAAAAATGCACTGTGCATCGAGGAAACAGGTAATATTATTCTCAACCACGCTCACTGCCATGGTATACCATGAATCGGTGATATCAACAGTCAGTTTTTTCTCAAGGATGACAAACCAGCCAAAGGGTCCCTTGCTATGGTATGCCAGCTGCGCCTTATCCGTCTCCTTGTGTATCCTGAACAGATAGAATCCTTCCGGGGTTTCACGGAATATTATACCCGCCCTGCTGTCGTCATGCTCGTCGTTAATTTTAACTTTTGCTTTGACCACATAGTCATCCCAGGCAGTGTCGCCGAGATAAACGGCATGCAGAACTTCATTACTCTCGAACTGATGCAGCGCACCGTTCTCGATAAACCAGGTGCGTTTTTCCGTACCGCCGGTATACTGCTCCCAATGCTCGAATGTTTTCTTATCGTTAAAATCCTCCTGCAGCAGCGCCGCACCAGTATCATACACCTGGGTCACTATCTTTTTCCTGCCGTTTCGTTTTCTTCCGGTGAGAAAAACCGGGAGCTGCTTAACTTTCGGCAGGGTAATGGTGAAAGCAGTTGACGAATCGATTGTCTGCCGGGCCATCCAGGATTCATGACCTGGATACAGCGCCGTCAGGTGCAGAAGTCCACGGTTCAGGATCAGTTTTTTCCCGCCCGGCATGGCAGTGGGCTGCCAGTCAAGAAAGAGTGACGCCGCAGACGGCGTGGGGGTAACAACCAGCGTCACTGAATCGCCTTTTCCGGCGTCAAGTGTCACCGCATCAATAAGGGACGACGCGAAATGACACGGCACCATGAAATTCACCCGTGATGTCCCGTAGGCCAGTTTCACCACCCCGACTACCTTACCCTTTTCATTCACCACGGGCCCACCGCTGTTCCCCGGATTTACCGCCGCATCAATCTGTACTTTGGTAAGCTCTCCCCGGTCATCATGGCGCAACGCTGAGACTGTGCCTTTACCGACAGTAATCTCCGGCCCCCGTTGAATAACACTGAACTCATCACCAAAGGGATACCCGAACACCCAGACCGGCATGGTCTCGAATAATTTCTCTTCACACGGGATTGTAATAAACGGTGTCTTCTCCGCGCTTTTTGTGCTGAGAACGGCAATATCATTCTCCTTATCAACTGCAAGAACCGTAGCGGAAAGCTTGACATGATCCTGCCGGCCGCTGTTGCGAATTACTTTAATCGAAATGTCCGGTGTGGGAAAGGTCAATCCATACACGGTCAGCACCGGTGCAATAACATGGTAATTGGTAACCACATGACCGTGAGGACTGATAAAAAAACCACTTCCAGAAGTGGGAATATCCTCCTTAGTAAGGAGAAAGGAGTGCTTTGCTTCAATGTATACGGTCGCTTTCTTTATCGAATCAATGACCTTTGCCGGAAGCGACTGGCTGTGAATGGTACTGCCTGAAAATACCGTCCATAAACTGAGAATACTAATTATCTGTACACACACATGCTTCATCAGTAGATACACTCTGCGCTAAAATGCAACTCTTTTGTTTCATGATACCATAGTGGAACAATAATTTCACCCGATTTTATACAGTCATACTTGCACGCTATCTCCCGCAGCACTTCTTGTATTTCTTACCGCTTCCACAGGGACAGGGATCGTTACGACTCACTTTGGGATCCTGACGGACATACTGCTGCTGTGCCGGAAATTCACTGTCATCATAAAACCACTGTTTTTTCACCTTTTTAAATTTCGCCAGCTCACGGTGTTTACACGCAACATTCTTCTCCCGGTAATGGGCGATAAAATCCACCGTACCTTCAGTATCATCAGGACCGCCCTGCTCCGTTCCCAGAATCTCCAGACGCCGCCAGTCAGTCTTCTCAGCCCAACTGCGTACCCCGTCTTTATCGATATTCTTCTTCTGCTTGGGCAGAATTGTTTTCAGTATGTAATCAATCTCTTTTTTCACATACGCCGTATACCGCGAGCGCATAAGCTGCTCAGCCGTGGGCGCACGCTCCTTTCCGCTGATAAATACCTCACAACATTCAGCATACGCTTTTCCCGAATTGCAGGGACAAAGTTCCATATAATTTTTCCTTAGTACAGTTAATCGTTAAAAATAAAGACAAATAATATAATAATAGAATCGGAGAGATGGAGAAAGGGAGTATGGGAGAAGGAGAAAATAGAATAGTGATTAGAGGCCAGCGAATTCTCAAGTATTTGTGCCTTCAATGTAACAGTTAGACAGGAATCAGGTTTATGTATGACATGGTAAGAATTTAATAAAATGAAATTTTTTTTGAAAAAATCTGCCCCTCCAACGAAACCTGCAACAGTACCGCAACCCCATGATCATCAAAATAATCAAAAAACTCCTCGTTTGTACTCTCATCAAAGGAATTCACGACCCAGTTGATTGTCGGTATTGACCCCGGAAAACTGCTTGCCATTGAATGGCAGACTTCAGTCAGCCATGATGCCGACGGAAAAGGCCAGAAATGATATTCAGCGCACTCTAACCCCGCATACAGTGTATCTGAATAAACATTTGAGATAGTTATCAGCAGCAGAAAAACTATACCATAAAGCGCTGTAATTACTTTTTTATCCAATTTCAAGCCTCCACATACATATTGTGTCCATTACCAATTAGTTCTTGTCCGAAAACCAGGTATTTCTCTCTCCGGTCGAAATGACAAATCAAGGACTTTCCGGACAGACACTAATTAGAGCTGCTTCAGATAGTATTCTTCCGTCTTTTGTATAATATATCTCATATATAGTCCAGTAGCTGTATGATTAGGGGTGTTAAATGATATGGAAAGTATTATAGTACCTCTCCTTAAAAAAAGAGTGAAATCTGAACGACCTTTTTACCCATTTTCCGGACAGACATGAATATAATCGTATGTTAACACACAATTCTTAAACCTTTCAAATTTCTCACCAATAGCATATTTTATTAGATACAAACATATTATAGAAAAGATTAAAGAATAGGGTGTTTACATGAAAATCTCCCTTCAAGAAAAAAAAGGTATTAAGCGTGAACTGGTAAACAGTCTTAAAGATGAAAAAGAAATTGTAAAGGTTGTTATCTTTGGTTCCTTTACCTCTTCCGATAAACCAAATGATATTGACGTAATCATTTTTCAGAACAGTAATCAACCCTACCTTCCTCTCGCTTTAAAATACAGAAAAAAAACACGTGAAATTTCCAGAAAAATTCCTCTTGATATTATACCGGTTATGTCAACTGCTTCTATAGAATCGTTTCCTTTCGATATCACTGAAGGGGAAGTTATCTATGAAAAATGAAACAAAGGAATGGATCGCGTATGCTGATGAAAATCTTAAATCAGCAGAAATTCTTTTTGACAGAAAATTACTAAATCCATGCCTTCAGAATGCGCAGCAGGCAATCGAAAAATATCTTAAATCACTTTTTTTCGAGCGCTCAATTAAATTGCACAAAACACACAGCATTTCTGATTTAAAAGGCATTATTACAAAACATGGTGTATTAATAGAACTCAGCGACGATGATTGTGAACTCTTAGACTCAATATACCTTCCCTCAAAATACCCGCTTGGCAGTGTCTTGCCTGATTTTACTCCGGATGAAAGTATCTGTCAAAAGTGTCTCACTATTGTTAAACGTATTGAAAATAATGTAAAAGAATATCTACAGAGGCAATAGCCTTTTCTAAAAAGATTTAAACACCACACCAAATCCCAGAAAAAAAGCAAAAAACACCAGAAAAACGGCACAAATCCCGATTATAACTCGATAGACAGTGTCGTTGAGCAGATGTCTCCCTTTTCCCACAGATACTGAGATGATTGAATACCACACAAAATCAGCGAGGATATGTCCGACAAAAAAGAGCAGCACACCCGGCAACCCTGCTTCTCTGGAATGGAGGATATAACCGAGACCGATAGTTGCCCACCATATTGTCCAGTAGGGATTTGCAAGGCTCATAACGGCACCGGTGACAATAAGATTCCCCGTTGCCTGTTCCCGGGTGTTCCAGTTAATAGTCAGTGACGGCAGGGAGCGAAACATACTCACCGCCATCCCGAGCATGATACTACCACCAGCCAAACCGATTACCGTGACAACCATATCGTTTGTTATCATGGGCGCCAGTCCGAGCAGAAGAATTATCACCAGCACCAGCTCCAGAATACTGTGGCCGATTATAAGAAGCGGTCCTGCGGAATTCCCCCGTTTTGCAGTCTCACTGATCGTAATAGTCAATAACGGGCCCGGCATAATGGCACCGGAGAAGGCAATGGAAAAGGAGGTTAGAAACAGCGTTAGTAAAGTAATCATAGGTTATGCATAGTGTCATTCATTATTTCCGCCGCAACAATACGGTATGGAATACAAATGGGTAATATACATGGTGTACCGTTACTTATAATCACCCGGCTGTCTTTTTCAAAAAAGAATAGTATAATTTAGGGAATTACAAGACGCATGTAATTCACACAAATTATTAGCAGTGAAAGTGTTGATTCACTCCATGGACAGAGACGCTTTTTTATCATATGTCTACCTTTTAAAATGGATGTTGCTTTCCATTATTGCCGGTATTGTGGGAACTCTTACGGTGCAGTCGTTTATTTTTTTGTCAACCGGTATTACCTCATTCATTTCTGCCGTCAGGCTGCCCCTCTGGATATGGCCGATCATCGGCGCCGGTATTGCAGGAGGTATTATCTATCGTATTCAGCCGCATGCCGCGGGCGAAGGTATTCCCTCCTATATTCGCGGCATCCGTATCCATGAAGGGAATCTGCTTTTTTCCGTCACCTTTTTCAAATACTGGGCTGCACTGGTAACGATAGCCACTTTCGGCAACGGCGGTATTGTTGGCCCGATAGGCCGCGTCTCCGCCGGTATCATGGCTTTTATCGTTCCTTACATGAAAAAAATCCACGTCGGCTTTACCAGTCATGACCAGCGGACTGCCGCTATATGCGGCCTTGCCGCAACTATCGGCGCGGTATTCCACTCCTCCATCGGCGGCGGTATCTTTGCCGTAGAAATAATTCAACGGAAGAGTATGGGGTACAAAGACCTGTTCCCGGCGATTCTCTCCAGCTCCACAGCGGTGTTTGTCGGCAAGTCACTTGGATGGGGCGGATTCTATCATTTCGATACGATTGACAAATTCATGGACAGCCATATGATAGGCTGGCTCCTGCTCTTTACCATACTTATAGGAGTATGCGGCGGCTTTTACACAGAGCTGTACAGCCTGGCGAGCAGGCGGTTTAAAAGAAAAGAGGGCAATGTCCTCCTGAAAGTTACGATCGGGTCCGCACTTGCGTTCATCATTGCCTGGACAGTCAACTCTGAACTGCTGGGCATCAGTAAAAAAATGGTACCCGCCTTGATTTCCGGTAATATGTCCTTTATGATCGGCAACCTGCCATTCGCACAACCCATGGGACTGATACTGCTGATTATGTTCTTCTGTAAAATCGTATGCAACTGTATTACCGTGGGATCGGGGATGAGCGCCGGTTTCACCGGTCCGGCTGTTATTGCCGGCATGCTCCTCGGTGCCGCTGCAGCAAGTTTTCTCAATATTGCCTATGCCACTCCAACCTATTATGCATTTCTTGCAGCCGGTTTTTCCGGCATGCTGGCAAGCAGCATGAATGTTCCTCTGGCAGCCGCGGTTATGACCACTGAAGTATTCGGCCTGCATTACAGCCTGCCCGCAGCCTGTGCCGCAGTTATCGGCTTTCAGGTGATGCGACACCATACGATTTATGAATATGCCCTTGATGAATTTGATGAGACGATTAAAGACCGGTAGCGAATAATACAACTGGAATATAAAAAAAACTCATCCCGTTTTACAGGATGAGTTTTTTTACCTTGGTTAAAAGACTGTGTGATGTAACCAAATCCTCTATATTCAGGAAATAACATTTACATCTTCCGCCTGCAACCCCTTCTGACCTTGGACCACAGCAAAGTCAACCTGCTGCCCTTCCGTCAATGTACGATACCCGTCACCGTTAATGGCTCTGAAATGGACGAAGACATCATCCGCATTTTCCCGCGCGATAAAGCCAAATCCCTTTGCTGCATTAAACCACTTTACTGTGCCAGTTTGTCGCTCTGACATAAAACAACCTCCATAAAAAAAATAATATCCTTTTCGCATACAACCATGCATTCAGTCATATACGGTTTCACTTATTTAATTTACATATTTGACGAATGTCTTTTCAATAAAATCAACACAGGAATAAAAAAAAGTATACTGCAGTGTTTTTCAGATACTATCCGACTCCGAGGTAATCTGCGGTAATCCGGTTGACGGATTCAACCGGATGGCATGTTTGCCGGTAAGTAATTTCTGCAACTCGCGGCCTATAAATGCAAGCCGCCATCCCTGCATCAACCGGTTACTCTCTTCCAAACCGGTTGTGCAGTCCCGCACGAATTCCGTAATTTCGGCACGCGAGCCAATCAAGGCGGGATCAATCTTGCGGGCAATGCACCGGCCTTTAATATAGGCCATGGCAAAATCTATACGAGCATTGAGTGCTTCATCCTCACCGTTATTTTTCTGAGGCTGAGGACACTCCGCAGGAGGGGTACGCAGTCCCTTTTCTACCACTCTGATTATTTCATCACCGTACCGTCGAATTTTTTTTGACGGGAAATCACGGGTCGGTCGCAATGCGGAATGCGTCGCGGGTTTACTTTGTGCGATAGCGGCAAGGACTTTATCGGTTACAATATGTTCACGGGGTCGATCTTCAGTACGGGCCCGCTCCTCCCGCCAGCTTGCCAACTCGCAGAGCACAGCCATTTCAATTGCTGAAAAACGTTTCACTCCCTTTATCCGTTGAAACTGCACATGTGAATCCTTTTCCCGATACAACTCGGGATTGTCATAGGTACTGAGTTCTTCGGTGAGCCACTGCTTAAACTCAGAGGTATCCACCCGGCTGAGTATCTCTTTTCTTACCGCGGGTAAATACCGTACATCATTCAATGCATAGGCAATCTGCCTTTTTGACAATGGTCGACGGAGCCAGTTCGTACGCGTTTCGGTTTTTGAAAGTTTCACCCCGAGCAGGGTCTGCACAAGGTGACCCAGAGATATCGTCGCGCTTAATCCGACAAATCCCGCGGCGCACTGCGAATCAAAAATGGTTTTCGGCAGAGCGCCGGTAGCACGATGCAGAATAACCAGATCCTGATGCGCATCATGCAATATTTTCGTCACCTTTTCGTCTTCGAGAACAGCGCCAAGCGCAGAGAGAGCCCGACAGGCAATGGTGTCGATAAGATAACACTCTTTCTCGGAAAAGCCGACCTGTACCAGTCCGAGAATCGGGTAATACGTCCGCTCCCATATAAATTCAGTATCCAGGGCGACACATTCGGCAGAATGCGCGCGCCGCACCAATTCGTCAAGCTCATTCTCAGATCTTATAATTGCCGGTTTCATACCTGTCTCATTCCGTCTATCTCTGCATACATCCCGCTTATTTTCCCTTCACAAAACCAAAATAACATAAACCGTCCAACACCCCCGTACTAAACGTATACGGGCTGTGATAATGCCACGGTTTATCCGCTGCAGCTTTTAATTCATCATAACTGTTTGCCGGCACAATCCCCTTGAACGGTGTCTCAAACATACTCCGGTCATTTCCCGAATCACCGGCAACCACAACGCGTTCACCGTCTACCGGTATATGCTCTCTGAGGAAACAGACTGCATTTCCTTTCCCCAGGCATGCAGGAATAATATCGATAAACCTGCCGTGACTGACTACCACCGTGTGCGATATACCCGCTACGAGACGCTCTTTAAATGCTGCAAGCGTATCGGCGTTACCGTCCCATAAAAATCCCGCCTGAAAAGGGGGCCGCCCGCCGTTAAATACCTGTGGTCGTATCCCTTCCCCAACACCCATCCGGTATATTCGGGCCAGGTCCCAGGCAGAAGAATCAACTGCTGCCACGAAACGTTCATGTACCTCGGTATTTTCGTTTCGATAATCAATCAACTCCGTACCGACATGGCTGCATATAAAATGCGGCGGAGGCAGTACTTTTTCAGCAATCAAAGAGCGGACTGATGGGAGTGATCGACCGGTCATATAGGCCAGATACACACTGTCAGGATACAATGCAAGAAAATCACACAGCCAGGATCTTTCTTTGGTACTTCCGAGAAGCGTTCCATCTATATCAGCAGCGAGTAAAAAAGGATATCGGGAATCGCCCGGTTCGATACCTGTCGTCACTATATTCCTTTATTGTACAGTACTGTAAGCAACTGTTGTGTGTTAACAAAAATAACGGGGTATGTGGAACGGCATGAACAATGTGTCCCGCATTGTCATCTACCATCAGCAAACATATTTTTTCTCTTTCTCATAGTATACGGAGTAGGCTGGATGGGGTCTATTATTTTTTTGCCTTTTTCCCCGGTGCGGATACGTTGCCCGCCCGAAACCCGTCCCGTATAATGCACGACGAACCCGTTTGAATCGAGAGGATGCGCGAGCATATTGTCATCCTTGGGATAAATAACCAGGGTGATGCTGTTCCACTCCTCACCCAGTTTACAATTAAACAGCCAGGAATTGCTCGACATTGAAGGGTAGCTTCCGACGGGAAGCAGGGTGTCGTTTCTATAAATACGGATGGTGTAGAATGAACCGGCGTCATTAATATCATCAACATAGCCTTCAATGGTCAATGAATCAACAGCCCATGTTACAGTATCGCCGCCGGGTGTCTGACGGACAATCGTGACTGTTGAATCGAATGGAACTTCCTCGCCTTCCCGTATCCAGAAAGTATCACGGCTGCCGTTTTTATGGATATCTTGGGCATACAGGATTATCATAACAGGGGCATTGACCAGATCATTCTGGGTAAAGGTACGATACCCGTGCGCGGTTTTTGAATTGTCAAGTACCACTGAATCAAACGCCTCATCGTTTATTCTCAGCGAGCCGGTATCCAGATCACTTAACACATCCTGCACTTTCACATTACAGGTAAAAGGTACGGAACCCGTAATGATAGTATCCTTGTTCATATTGGAATACACAATCGTAATTGACGGCCCCTTCGTGTCAACGACTTTACTACAATAGATGAGTATCGTCTGGGTTTTCATACTGCCGTCATTATAGTACGTGGTAATAGTAACTACATTTTCGCCATTACCATAGAAAGAAATGGGGAAAGTGATAGGATTGACCATATTCTCGTTAACTGTAACCTGCGTATCTCTCCATGAAGCGCTGCCGATAATATCAATGGTAAAGCTGTCGATAAACGCGAAGAGTTCGACTGCAAGCGTCAGGTCCTTTTCTTCCTCAGCAGCAACCGTATCACCGTCCTGCAACTCGGAAGATTCCGCTACCACTATTCGTGAGTTGGCAATATCATCATAGTGATTGACCCCGTCAACACAGAGGACCTGCACCATTATACAGAAGCAGAGGAAAAGCAGCAGCATTGTATTATATCCTTTTATCGGCATAATCGTCTACATCGATTAAGAGTTATTCATTCACCGCGCTTTGCTTAAAAGGTAAAACTGATAACAAAAAGTGATAATCCGACAGCGCCGATACCATAAAAAACAACCATTTTTGTCATATGGTCATTGGCGTGCTGTTTTTCACGCTCCCAGTCTTCACTGGTATATTTCAACTTGTCTTCATCATCAAATTCATTGATATCATCAAAGGTCGCTTTTGCATCAAGGTAATCCAGATGTTCCTTGACACCGAAAGCGCCACCGCCACATGCGGCCAAA
This sequence comes from uncultured Fibrobacterota bacterium, assembly GCA_964543525.1. GTDB lineage: Bacteria > Fibrobacterota > Chitinivibrionia > Chitinivibrionales > JANQEN01 > CBDVBE01. The sequence goes on from CAZIYW010000071.1 coordinate 18,187, forward strand.
ACACCACTCAACCGTAAAAGAACCTTACCGGCACGTCCCTTCTTTCGCGGTTCTGCAGGGGCAAGAGAAACCTTCTTCTCCCTTTTTTTCCTGCGCTCCTTCTCCGGCTCTTCCAACACCAATTCCGGTTTTGATTCCGGAATCGATTCCTCCTGTATCACGCCTTGATCAGCATCAGTCGCAGTTTTGGTACTGTCCGGAATGACAAGCGCTTTACCTTCCGCATAACTGTAAGGCGAAATCACCGGCAGTTTTTCACCTTCAATAGCGACATCGGCATTGCCGTTATCTTTAAACACACACTTCTTCAGGGTAAGTTTAGGTGAGAGGCTTTTAATACCGAACAGTGAGTATTCAATTATACAATGCGTAAAAACATTTTCCATCTCACCCTCACTGATAGAAATACCATCCCAGTCAAAGGGAGCGGGTTCAAGGGTGGATGAAGGATTGTAAATGGTATCGTTCTCTGAAGTAAAAACAACCGGCTCCTCCTCAGTACCTTCTACTCTGATAGACCCATTGACCGTGATACCGGTAAAATTCTTAAAAAGAAAGACTACCCCTTTTTCTACTATAGTATGGTTTCCCTGCTCCACGACCAGATAGTCTGTTACCAGATAGGGAGCGTCACCCTTTGAAAGGGTCGGCGGCAATGTTCCGGAGAGTGGTATAAAATCCGGTTGTGCCCAAACGAAGCAGACATACCATACCAGAACACCAATCAACCGGGAACAGACAAAATGCCACGATGCACTCATGGGTACTCCAGATCATTTCGTCATAATGTCTTTATTCAAATTTAAATTTACTTAATCGTCTGATTTCGTTATTTGCTTCCACGAAAAAATGATGATTTTGATTATTTCGAAACTCACTTTTCACCTTAAACCAGCTCTGCTGGGCGGTTTTCTGTTTTTCCGGGGTTGGATTACTCTCAAAAATTCCGGTGTGACATTTTGCCGAATAGTACAATACGTCTTTATAAAGAACTCGCTTGTTAATCAATACGGTCGGGGCGGTTTTAATAATACCGAGAATCCATAGCGCCCGCTGATACTGCCCCGTACTATACAAAAACTTTGCCTTTGAGAGATAGAACTCACCGTCATTTATATGGTTGTTGTCAAAATACGATTTATTTACCTGATTGGTTCCAACCAGTGCACGATGCCTTAACAACCGGGCTTCCTTTACCATCGCCTGAGCACGCGGTAGAGACTGGTATATTTCAAGTACGTTCTTATAGTTGTTTTTAGCATCTTCAGCCTTGAGTATCGTAATTACATCCTGCGTATTATATTTCTTCTGCAACTTACCAAGTAACGATTCCGGTTGTTTTTCATCGCCGCCGATATCCTTGGGCGGTCGTGCGGACTTACTCACCGCCCCTGACGGCAGGGTGGTACTTTTTTCAAACGTCCTCTTACGGGATTTGATATTCTTTACTCGTTTTTTAGGCCGGACAGGAGTATTACGAGTGGTCTGTCGGATAACCTGAGGTTTTCGCTCCGGCGAAGACTGGTTTTTCAGTTCCGGCAGGCTACGCTTGGTAACCTGTTGCCGGACTCGTTCCCGGCGTTGGGCAGGTTGCTGCCGCTCAGTTCTTTTGGTATTGGGAACCGCTTCGATTTCTTCCGAACGGGGGGTACGCATGTATAAATAGACCCCCAGAGCAACCGCACTGAAGGTTATGAGCGCAACGCCAGCCACTTTACGTACAGGAAATTTTCGCTGGGTAAGAAATATGTCATCTTCAAAACTCTCTCCGCGTGCATAGGCGGTTATTATCTGCTCGGGACTCCGTAATGTACAATTCTCATGTATTTTCTCAAGTTCATTGAGTACTTCCCTGATATCCTGGGGCCGCTTGCTTGCATTACTGTTAAGGCAGGCATGTATTAACCGCTCCAGTTTCGGCGGTACCGATACGTCAAATGCTGAAAGAGGTTTGAAATCATTTTTCAGACGTTTCCTTACCAGCCGGGTAATGTTACGGTCCGGAAAGGTTCGCTCGCCCGTAAGCATCTCATACATAATACAGCCCAGAGAAAAGATATCGGCCCGCGCATCAACCTCATCCTCCTCAAGCTGTTCCGGAGCAAGATACATCATGGAACCGATAACTTTACCACTCGATGTGCTGGGTGCAACATCAGTCGGAGTCGCCACCCCGAAATCGGTCAATCGGACAACGCCTTCACGGGAGAATAGAATATTGCCGGGTTTCAGGTCGCGATGCAATAAACCGGTGTACTTTTTATTATTGACGGTATATTCATGGTGATGGGTATAATCCAATGCTCTGCAGACAATTATTGCTATAGCAGTACATACTTCAAGGGGGAGTGCTCCCTGACGACGGATAAGCTCACTGAGCGAAATCCCGTCAACCATCTCCATCTCAATATAGGGCAGACCATTCCACTCACCGACATAATGAATATCTATGATATTTGGATGATCAAGTTGTGCAGTAACCTTTATCTCTTTTTCAAAACGATCCCTGTTTTCCTGTGAGCTGTTGGGACGAAGCAATTTCACCGCCCGCTTTACCCCGAGCTGCTCGTTCCATATTTCATAGACAATGGCCATACCGCCTTCGCCAAGGATTCCGGTTACCACACCTGAACCCATTTTTACCCGTTTGGTACCGTCAGGTAAGACGACAACCCCCGTATCCTGTGCAGGTAATGAAGATCCCGGCACAGACTCTTCTGTTACCGGTATAGATATGACTTTTGTATCTTCATCCCGTGAAGGATCATACTCTGACATTTTCCCAACTGCCCCGCTCTCAAGTGCTTTACCTGAAATTTTTAACGTCTATTTTTTAAACTAAATACTTATTAACATTCAACCACCGGTAATATATGGTCCTGTTAAAAACGTCTATACATAATTTTAATAATGTTAAAAACTTAATCCGAATAACTTGTTGAAATAAAAGGTTGCACAATCATTATAAAAAAATATCTGTGATGTAATGTATGTGGGCGTATTACAACCCATTCCATAGTATTTATGTGGTATACTATAAAATAAAGAATTTCCTATAGAGAGAGTGATTTATTTATAAATATATTTACATTTTTCTCAAATTGCTAAATTTTCAGTACCTGTAGCATTTCTTCTTTAAAATTAATTAGTTAGCTCACTCATCCCAGTTACTGAAATTAATGATTCCATCACTGTCCCGTTGCACATTGTCTGTTTCGTCCTCATCCGTATCAGCAGGATCGGTATTGGAGTAACAAGCGCGTGTCAACAATTCTTTTCCTGTTCCGGGGAACTCGAAAAAACTGCTCTGGGTAAATATTGCGGATTGATAAGACCGGGTTGCCTCAGTCTTCTCTCTGGGAGGTATTTCCAGTCCCTCAACCATCCATCCTGATGCCCCAAAACCGGATGTATTTGAATAATTGTCTTTCAATGGCGCACGAAAATCAATATCCTGCTCACTGCATCCGTCCGCAGATAAACATCCGTTGCTTACTCTGTTATCCTCTATAAAAAGTGCGGATTGACGGTTCTTTCTATTTTTGGTATTATTCCGGATAACATAGGGCTTTCCCTCACCGTCGAAAATATTACGACGGATAATACAATTCGAATCCGTTTCAAGAAAAATTCCTCTGGCCGCTCTCTCTCCCTTTGGGTTGTTAATCAGGGTATTTAATTCTATAACGGTATTTCCCGGCAACTGCCGGTGGTCATCCGACCTGGATACAATTGAAAGAGCCTGCCGTGTACTGCGTATCACACAGTTATTGGTTACGGTACAGTCTATGCCGGCAATATTCACCCCGGTGCCGCATTCAATAATGCGATTATTAAAGATTGTATCCGATTTACCATAGGCAACCGATATACCATTCTTACGACAGTCGGTTATAATATTCCCGCGAATAACCGTATCACCACATTTCAGTCTGATACCATCATGGGCACAGGTTTGAATTTCATTATGCTCAACGATGTGGCTGTAGTTATGCATTTGTGTACCATGGGTTCCAACCACAATAGCACAGCCATAATTGAAAAAGCGATTTCGCCTGAAGATATGGTTCTTATTCGGCTCAGCTCCTTCTACAGTATCCCCCTCCGAAATCATTAAACCGATGGGTGATTCCGAGCTGCTGCCTGCGGTACATCCGGTTTCACACTCAAACACGCAATCCTCTACAACATTACACTGTGCACCTGCGCCGCCGAAGAAAAAAGTACAGGCACCTTCATTATCGAGCCCGCAATTATGAAATCGGAGGTTGGTGAAACTGTTTCGTTTACACGCGCCAATCACGGCTAATGCCTGATGAGGAATGTTGGTAAACGTTAACCCGGAAACTATCAGATCAGTGACATCATAAAAGTACCAGCTTGCATGACAGCGAACCGATGATTCCGAATCATTTTCCACCGTTATCCGTATGGGCCGGGTTATTGCCCCGGATATCTGAATGCTGACAGTGTTATAATAATCACCCGGTTTGAGAACAATTGTGTCTCCCTCTTTCGCCTTCTTTACCGCCCGGGTAATATCAGTGAAAGGAGCCTGATACGTTCCGGTACTCTTTCCTTTAAAAGAAGGTGCTATCCAGAGTATGTTCGGATCATCATGTGCATACATATCAACAAAACACTGTTTAAAATTAAAATTCTCTGTTCATTTTCAGGGGACATATGTGGAGGAGCTCACATCAGATAATCAGGTACAGAAAAACAATACCCGGTGAATCTCTCATACGTTACTCGTTCTGTTTCTCTTTTTTCTTTCCCGTTCTCTTGTCCTTCTTTTCCTGCTTATCCATAAATTGAGAGACCTTTTTAAAAATATCCGGTGCCATGGCAACGAGTTTACTGAATCCGGGATCAGACTTTTCTACCTGATGAATATGGATCTTTTCACCGGAAATTGAAATAAAAGCCACAGGAATTATCTGGACCCCGCCACCGGTGCCCGTACCTGCACCACTCCTCTTCTCACTGTTTGCCCCTCCGGCTGCAAAACCAATGGATACTTTTGACACGGGAATGAGTGTTACTTCGCCGACCTCAATGGGATCGCCAAAAACCGTCTTTGTCTTTGCAATGTACTGTATCTGATCAAGCGCTGTTTTCAAAACTTCCGGTAATGACATGCTATACCTTTCACTGGGTGTTTTCAACCACTCGCTGTGAGCAACTGTTCAACCTCTCTGTAATAATTATACACTATAGGGTATCCCTCCTAAAATAATATCAATCTTCACGATAGTGAAACATTCTAAGGAGTAATAATTATGAGGGCACGCGGTTTAAAACTCTTTTTTTATGTTTATAGTACCTTGCACACCTTCTTTAATGCTCTGATTATATTTTTCAATCGCTTTTTTCATAGTCACATTGACTGAGATAACCAGGCCCGTTCCGAGTGAAAGCAATCCTAATGATCCCAGGAGCATGGGACGAGCGGTATCCCCTTCCTGAAATATTGCGAGAAGCCCTGACGTTAACAGGAATATTGCCCCGGCTGCAATTGAATTGGTGCCGAGTATTGAATAAATTTTACTCCTTATCACATTGTGGCGGGATACCGGATTTTCAAAAAGAACATGAGACAGAGCAAGTCCGGGTATAAGTAAATCATCCTGGTAATAGGTATTATCTCTTTGTATAATTTTCGAGAAGCCAACAGTAGTATTCACCGAATCGGGCAATAAACTTCTGTTAAAGGTCACTATCGCCTTTCGTAAATAATAATCTGATTTACCGATACAGGGGAAAACGGAAAATGCACCGATCTCATAAATACCGACAGCAATAAGGGTTAACCGAATCGATTTATCATTTCTAAACATGGTATACACGGCAGGGATGGCAGTGAGGAACCCTATCGAATATCCGGTTATCCGTAACTTTTCATATTTTTCAATATATTCCTCACACCCTTTATACCCGGATAAAAAACGCTTCATACTTCGCCTGCTGACTCTATGCCCATTTTGTTTAAAGTTACCTTTAATAGGGATGGAATCACACATATCCTTAAAAAGACCGGCATGAAGGAGAGAGTAAGTAACAAATATGAAAACAAAACCGTATAAAAAAGTTTTCTGCATACGACCGTGTGGCGCCCTTTGATCAATATTCATTAAACGAATCACCTTCCTGCACTAAAATATGCTCTGTGTTATGGATTTACAACATTCAGCTAAAAGGCGGTGATACGCGACAGATCTAATCCTCTGAGAGCAATCTCCCACAGCTTTTCTTTGAACGTTATTAAATATCTGTGATATAATTATTTTTCTCTCCCCGCACTGTTGTATTTTACCGGCCTGACAGATATTTTCACAACAACTGTGTATAGAGGAGGCAAAAATGAGACACCGTACAAGTATCAGCATAATTTTACTGACCGCATCCATTCTTCTTGCGAGCATGACTGTAACGAATTCCCCCTATGCAACAAAAAAACTAAAGGGCGGCAATGCCGCTGTGCTCTTTACTACCGAGCCGGTGGTTGCCTTCCACGATGACGACCTTTCTCCCGCTTTCCGGGACAAGGATGTTGAGTGGATTATATTACGTACCATAAAGGAAAAACTCATCGATTATTTAAAAAGTCAATCACTCTTTACCACGGTACGAAACCTGCAATGGAACGGCCTCGAAAACTGTCTTATCAGGAAGAAAATATCCGCACGAGGTTTAGCATCCACCTATTTCACGACATTAAAAAAAGAGTGCATGGCTCAGCTTCGAAAAGACAGATGTGATTTTATCATTCTTATTGATAAATGTATGGTACTGAACGGTGTCGAAGATCATGATTTTTATGTTGATCCTGACGATGCCGACGACGAAAACTCCGGGGAGCTCCTCGCCGGTTGCCGGTTTATTATACTGTATACAAAAACCGAGGAATGGGTTTCCTGTGGTGTCGTGTCAGAAACTGAAGGGTATAATGACCTTAATCAAGAAGACATTCGCGACTTACTGAATGATCTCTGTGATGATATATTTGACAGTACGCCTTTCGACAACGATGATTAACGGCAAGAATCCGAAGCCGGAAGAGACGGGCTGTACAGCATACTGACAATTTTCGTTTGATTCTATGTCTTTTTATCGAGGATTCCGTCTTTTTCCAATTCTTTTTTAATATTCTCACGCAGATCAGTATCAAGGTTATACAATTGATTTTTCAACTTCTTTTTCATACGCCGAATAGCGATATTAAGCGCGATATATCCCACTATCAGGCAAACAAAGATAATAATCTGTCCCTTTAAACCAACAACGTCCCGTGCAAACAGTGCAATAAACGCCACCAATATCCCGGCGACAATATACGGTATTATTTTTTTGATAATGTGCACCCTTTCCGAAAACTGGAATTTCCCTCTCCAATCAATATGACATACAACGCCACTCCTTTCCAATATAAATTATTCCTTCTATCCATTTTATCTTTTTCAGCTAAAACGGCTCCGCACCGCTTCGTTCCGTTTTTCCGAAAATCCCTTGCATTTTTTTCATTTTATCTTTACAATTTATGAGTAGGCATTACAGTAAAGGGGCCTGATACTATGACGGTTTCAAAAAGTTTACATATTGAGAATAAAAAAGGCCTGCTCTGGGTTACGCTACCCAGTATAATAAAACGCGACAACTCTCTGCAGATTCAGAGTAGAATCGAAAATGCCCTGGATACGACAATAACCCGGGTTTTCCTTGATCTGTCCTATATGTCCAATCTTTACAGTATCACCATTACCTTTATCATGCATATCAAGGAAGTGCTGTCGAATGAAGGCTTTGACATGTGCCTTATCAATGTGTCCGGCCATTGCATGAAACAACTGAAGCTTATGAAACTTGACTCAATGCTGACTATCTATGAAAGTGAAAAGGATTATATCCTGGACAAACAGTAACAATGTTTCTTCTCAGAATCCTTCATCTCCTCCTCAATCTGTTTATTACCCTGCTGGTATTTTTTCTGATCTGGGAGATGCTTTCGCGGGAGCTTGATATCCAGCCAAAACGGTATGGGCACATGCTCGTCGCTCCTGCCGCAATCAAAGGCAACTGTATTTCAACATACCGCACTTTTTAAACGGTCATGCACGTAGTGTTTTTAATTC
>CAZIYW010000072.1:0-26305 GCA_964543525.1 uncultured Fibrobacterota bacterium
TTTCATTACCAGGGCCGGTGACAGGCGATGGATAAATTTAATCGATAACAATGTTGTTAGCGCCGCGCTGTTTGCTTCCGACGGAAAGAGTGATGACTGGCTGGCCAGGTTAACAGATGTTGTCAGGCAGGCCCGTGAGAAGCAATCTGCCGAAGATAAAAAGCTGTCTGTTTTTACGGTCCGTGAAATTGATCCTGCAAGGGATGTCGTTGATTTCGGGGATGATGAGAGAAAGAGCTATTTCGCGAGTTTGCCCCGGATAAACGGGGTTGTGCTGGCACGTTACTGTCATCTTGTCTTGTTTTTACCGGGTAAGTATCTTTCTGTCAATATAGCTGATAAAAATGGCGGAATTGCAAGAGATAAACGGCCCGTAACAATTTCCATACAAACCCCCAAATCACAATCAGACACCCTTCTTGGCGCGGATCAATATGAATCAACGGAATTGCCTGCCCTGATACTTTCCGATCCCGACACCGCAGGCGGCGTTCTGGAAAACGGCGTATATACCGTTACGGTAAAAAACATAAACAACGCGAAAACCTGGTACAACGAGAAGGGCGAACTCAGCGATAGTTATACTGTATCTCTGAAAGTCGATTTCAATGTAAAAACACTGTACGGCGATTTCGCCGTGGCGGACGCTACGCCGGTGTCGCTCGAGGAGTCCATCCTGACCCGGTTTCCCGCGGAATATGCACATATCAGGAACGCTCTGGAGAACGACCTGCCGGCGGAGACGCCCGGAGGAGAGAAAAAAACGGCGCAGAGCGTTTCCGCCCGGACAAAGGCGCGGCTTGGCGAATACATTAAATTTTACAAGGCAAACAGGGAGCGGGTCTCCCTTCTTAAAAGCGCATTCGGCCAGGAGGATCTTGCGCCATTGACAAAAGCTGCATTTGAAAAATTCAAAGATAGTAAATCTGGAGAAATACAAAAGCTCTACGATTTCGGCATGAGCATCAGGAGATTCAACGAAGAGGCGCGCAGGATCATGAAAGCGTGGAAATTTACCGGTGCGATCACCTCCGCGCTTAACCGCGCGCAGAACATGTCTGTTCTTTCGAAGTGGATACATCTGAACAGAGCCTACAAGGTATTCGACAAGTATGGCGAAGGGGTTGCCGACGCGGTAATAAAGCACGGGAAACTGCGAGATTTCAGGGTGTTGACCGGTGACAACCTGAGCGCGCAGGAACTGTTTCTTCTTCGGAGTGGTCAGCATCTTGATCATGACGGCTGGCTTGCGGTGCGCAAGGCTATTGACGCGAAACCGCCATCGTTTGTTTCAAGGACGTTGAACGCGGTTGACATAGCTGTATCAGCGGCGGAGGTTTTCAACCAGTTTATCGAGATCAATGAAGCCGCCAAGGATGTGGATGAAAGTTTCAGTGAGCTTATCCGGCGTGCAAAGGCGCTTTATGAAGCGGGTTTTGAGGCGCCCTGCAGGGCCTCCTGGCAGACAATGGAGAAATACCGGGCCCTGGTTTCCATGGGTTATCAGAAACTTAGTGAAGCGCAAAAGGCCGCGGTCATGGCGTGTTTTGACGCAGCTATTGCCGTTGTCAGTGCGTATCCTCCCACCGCTGCCGCGGGAATAATTATCGGCGCAGTCAGGACAGCCGCTTCCTCTGGATGGGAGTTGATCAAAAACGCGGGAGAACTGGTTGAACGCCATTTCCCGTCATTTGCGCTTAGCCAGGCCTATACGAAATCAAAGATTCTCAATCAGCTGTCAAAAGAGGGTGAAACGAATTTTAAAATAGCCCGTGACGCCCGGGAGAAGATTAAACAAAGCGCGGAAACCGGAGGAGCTGTCCCGGAGGGCGTACAGGACATACTTGAACAGATTGCCATACGGGCAGAGGCTGTGCGGGCGCTGGTGGCGCTTATTCAGAGAGTAAGCTGCAGGGTATATTTTTATAATCCAATCACAAAAGCGGTTGAATACCGGCCGGAGCTGTTGGAGAAAAAGACCAAAGAATACAGGATCGCGGAGTTTATCGATACCTACCTTTTCAAATCCAACTGGCTGATGCCGGTCAAGGGAACATATCTTCCTGTCGGACTTGACCAGGTATGGTATCTTCACAATCAGGAGCATGCAGGATACAGCGACTTTTCCCGATATCAGGATCCTGGCTCCGTGGGGCCGAACGCTTACGCCATAGGGGTGCAGTTGCCAGAAGGCACAAAAAAGCCTGAGCACTGCGCGGTAGCCGGTTTTCAAAAATATTTTCCTATTCATACACGCCATATTAAAAATATTTCCGCACTGGTGGAGATATTCAGCCGCAATTATACCGGTATTGCCGATTATGTCCGGTATTCGCAGATATATTATCGCATTCCCCGGAAAGGTGCGGCTGTCAATGATGATTGGACCCCGCTGGTAGACGAGGCCGGCAGAATTACGGAAGTAACAACTGCCATGCAGCTTCGTATTCTGGTTGTTCTGAATACAAAGGACGACATGAGCGCGATTCCCGCCACGTTTCAGCTCAGACGAACGGAGGCGCTCGGTATTGGAATAAAAGGGCCTGAATATAATGTTACCTGCGAACCGCTGAAAATCGGTGAAGGAGGGCTGCTACCGAGCGAATCGCGTTTTGAGAATTATGCCGGTGTTGTATTTTTTCCCTTTTACATGTTTCGCGGCAATTGCATCTATGGTCCCAAACCCCTTGAATTTGCTTCCGCCCGCAAGTATTTCGATCCGGTAACCAGTCCGGATAACCGGTACCGGTATATTTTCAAATTCGGTTCGCTGTATCAGCCGGTTGAATTCAACTACAGGGTGGTTGACAATAAACAGATTTCAGAATATATCGAAACCCGCACACCATCAGGCGTAATGAGGCGTCAGATCCAGGCCGTAAAAAATTATTGCGATTTTCCTTTTTATCTCAGGCCTACAGACAATCAGAAAGACATTGACTCACAAATGTCGAAATCACCCACTTTCCTGCAATCCCTTTCTCAGGATGCGCCCGAGGTTCCTACGGTGGCCCGGGGCGGCTTTCGCGGCATTGCGGGGCTTGTTTTCAAATCGGCAACAGGCGACAACGGTATCCGGTTATCGAATGATTTTATTTATTACCCGCCCTTGTCAAAGACAGAAAGCCTGAAGGAAACAGTAAAAGGTTTTTTGTCGGACGCTGAAAATATGCGTCCCGGAACCATATTTTCTCACAGTCATCCGTCACCCTGGTTCTGGATACTTTTCTATGCTGCCGAGATAAATGAGGTCGAATGGCTCAACAGTTACCCGACGCTTGACGGTTGGGCAAAGACACGTTGTAACGTAACCCTGAAACAGGGCGCTGCCGGTTTTGAGCATACCTCGAAAATTACCTCTGACTGCTTTTTCATCGGTTCTCTCCGGACGCCCACTCTGAAGAAAACCGACAGAAAGTTCCTTCTATGGAGACTGTATTCGCTGGTGGATGAAAAGAGTGTTTACCACAAGGAATGGTCGCGGCCCGGGGAAAGAACCGTCGAGAGCGCCGAAGCGAAAGCAATGCTCGGTGATCTCCTGCCGATACTGGAAACGGACGTATTCAGCAGTTCCCTTTATTCGCCAAAGGGAGATTTGTCACAGGCGCTTAATTTGCACAAACAGATATTTTACTTTGCCGCGAAAATCGAGCTGTCATACATGGAGAATGGTGTTAAAAAGAGAGGGCTCTACAGACAATTCAAACCTTATAAGGACATTTCAATCGAGGCCGATGCCCTGAGCGACAGACAGAAATTCAAAATGAACAGACAGTTGCACTGTATATAACTGTTCCATGTTTCCTGTCAAGTAAAGGCACTCGTGGCCATTCGCTTCGCTCATGTCCACTCGCACCACTCCGCGGCGGCGGTGGCTTTAGACCACCGCCTTGGCCAAAGAGGATGCTTCGCCCCCTTTGGGAATCATATAATAAGGTTCCCCAACTGGAAGTGGGGGCTTAAAGTTTATTAAAAGAAATCGAGCCGCGGAAGAGATTAAAAAAGGCCGCGTGAGTTCTTTTTAACGGCCAATAGTGAGTGCGACTCTCACTGTCGGGTACTGATGTTTATATGAATAATTTACTTTGTAAGAATTATCTTACAAAGGGGGTGGTATGGCATACCCTTTTTGTTAAAAATCGATGTTTTATCGGCATTGTACCGTAAGAAAGACACGCCGCATTGTCTGTTTTATTCTTTATTCTGCTCTTTTCCTGTTGTATATTCTTTTCACGGCACGTATGTGACTTTTCATACACTTGATTAAATACCCATATAATCTAAGAAAGGCCGGTGTAAAACGCGGCTTTGTTCAACGGAATTCCTTCCGTAATATGCAAAAAAGCGCGGTGATACCGTCCGTTTGCGGTTCCGGCATATTACGGAAGAAATCCTTTACGTTTGTGGAAATCGGTGTTCCCCTGCTTTTAAGCTGGGCAACTACCGCACCATAGCGCTGGGCAATATCATAGGGTTACAGTAATTATCTCAACGCAATCCTCAGATAAAAAATCCTCCAATACGTTACAATTGTATTTACATATTGCAGGTATGCCAGCGAACTGTTATAGATTCATGTGAAGAGATATCGTTATTCGCAGCAGCTCTTTATCTTTAAACGCTTCTTATTCGCGATTATCGCCCAAAATTTACTATTCGCCCTTAAGCCGCTGCCACCCAGGTTCTATCTCCTATGTGTCAATAACAATCTCTTAATCTTTAAGCTCTGAAATCTTTATTTAATTTGGGAATTACCTGTATCATGCAGTAAGAATCAAGCCAAATCTTTTAGCATCCTGCTCAAGTCGTCTATTCGACAGGGTTTTTCCATGAATCCACAGGCGCCTTCAAGAATAAGCTCATTAATCCCGGCATCCTGTGCAAAGCCAGAGGTAAGTAATATTTTTGCGTTCGGATTGACCTTTTTAACCTCTTTAAAGGTATCATAGCCGTTCATGACCGGCATTATCATATCGAGCAGAATCAGATTTATTTTTTTATGTTTTGTCTTATACAGTTCCAGACCTTCCCTGCCGTTCTCCGTCATAAGAACAGTATAGCCCGGCTCACGCAACAGTTTGCTTGTTGTCTCATTTATAATGGGTTCGTCATCAATGAGCAGAATACATCCCTTTCCTCTGGGCAATCGCTCCGTCACCTTATCTTTACCGGATTCGGACTGGGTTATTACGGGTAGGTACAATTTAAAAATGGTACCTTTTCCCACTTCACTTGAAACGGTTATAGCACCGTCATGATCTTTAACGATTCCATATACTGGCTGCAAGACCGGGCCCGGTACCTTTCCCCACCTCTTTGGTGGTAAAAAAAAGGCTCAAAAATTTTATCGATAGTTTTTACAGACATACCGGCGTAACATTCATGAATCCCGAGAACAGGCAGAAACGAAACCAGAATGCCGGTAATTTCAGTGTAATTGAAACAGGATAACAATTGATCACTGGCAATACGAATCATATCGGTTTCTTTTTCAATATTAAACTTTTTGATACTCTGTAAATATGACTCCTGCTTGTATATCAGCAGATTTACCCTTCTCCAGATACTGTTCAACTGCTCATGATGCTCATGGTCACCGGCAAGCCTGGAGACCTCACGGAAAATGATGGTAAAGAAATGTTCCAGCGGCGAAATGGAAAAATTCATCCGTGCCATAACCATTACCAGTTCGGTAATAAGATCACGAAGATCGTGCTCAGGTGGTTGGGTACGACCTGCCTGCTCTAACCATTTTACAAGCCGGTACACCAGTCCCAAGATATAGCGTGCCTTTTGTTGTGAATGGCTAATAGTAAAATCTTTCAGCAGATTCTTTTTAATCACCTTGAATACACTGTCCGCCGTTACCGGTTTCCTCACTCGCTTTTGCTTCTCGGGCGGAGTGAGTTCCGGCATTTCATGCTGGGGGCGCCCACATGATTGCCGCACTATCAATTTAGATGGAAGGATAATTGTTTTTGGTACCTTTTTACCGTTTAACAACTCAATTGCCTTCTGTACTGCAATACTGCCGCACTCAAAAAGCGGCTGCCTCACGGTGGTGAGTCCCGGTGAACTTGACCGGCTCTTATCAATATCATCAAAGCCAACCACCTTAATATCATCCGGGATTGCATACCCCCTTATTTTCAGCGTCTCCATCGCCGCATGCACACTGATATCATTAACACTTGCAAGTGCATCGAATGATACCTTCCTTTTGTCCAGCAGGGTCGCCACCGCTTCATACCCGGCACTGTCTTGATAGTTCCCGAAACATACCAGCTTCGGATCATATGGAATATTATGCTCTTTCAAACACCTGCGATACACATTAAATCTGATGTTCGCTTCATCATTGTCCCCCGGCCCTTTTATAAATGCGATCCGTTTACACCCGTGTCCCGTAATCAAATGAGTAATGGCTGATTTCATCCCCTTTTGATTGTCGATAATAATACTGGTTGTTTCAGGTACTTTAATACCGGTACTGACTGCAGGAATTGCTGCATATTTTCTGATGAAACTTCTTACTGCTTTCGTGCTTAAATCCTCACCGAAACAGCCCGAAATCAGAATTAACGCATCAATATTGGCAGTTGAAATCAGGTCGTATAACATATCACCCGACGTATCAGGGTGGCTAAAAATACTGCTGCTGAAACAGAACAGCCGGGCATCCATTATTTTTGCCTGCTCATATACCCCATTGAATGTCGCTACCTGATACGGATCATACAGGCTGGACAACGGAAGACCGATAATCGGCCCCATTTTTCTCTGACCTTTTTTCATTCGCTAATTTTCTCGTGGTGATAACGAATTCTTAATGCGATTATACTCCAGATTATTTACTAGAATTACTTTTTTTTCATCAAATATATATCGTGATAGGTACCTGTCAATGATATCCGGATAAAAGATACCACCGTTTTGAAGGATAAAACCTGATTAATGGCGCACTGCTGGCAGGCTATTTATCTGAGAGTAACTGTTGCAGATGTGGATAGTAAAAACATAACTATGAAAAGTTCCATTCATTTCCGGTGGAGCAACTTACAGCATTGCCTCATTGAACTCAAAACCGGGATTTATCTTTTTAATCTCAATAACAATATCAAGTATCTGCTGTTTTATTTCCTGCGTAGCCTGTGATTTATACTCTTTAAACAAACGTAGAAACGTATCAACCTTCTCCCGGTAACTGTTCTTTTCCAAGGCACTGAGAATATTCTTCTGGAGATGGTAAAAACTGCCTGTAGTAAGACGCTCGATAAAATCGAAATAATCACCGGCAGCCTTCCTGATAATAACCGCTATTTCTTTTACCTGTTGCGCCAGGGTATAGAGCACCTGTACCAGGGTTTCATGCATACCGCGCAGATGGCCGAGTGCGCTCGCTGCCAGTAAATAGTACTGAGCGACTCTGGGCCTGATATCCTCTTCCGGCATAACCCGATCATGGTATGAGCCTTCATGATTAAAGCCTAGAAAGACGCTGTCATAAACCAGCCCGAAATCAGCATTTTCCTTGTACACTACATATTCATTCCGTAAACCGGGATGCGCGTTGATATAGTTCCGCACATCAATATCAAACGGTGAGAGATACGGTTTGCTTGCCATATCAAACCGGGAGCTTAGTACCGAATGAAGGAGATCTGCCAGATACATGTTTACCTCTTCCTCATAGACGTTTTCTCCCGTTTCCATATGAAGGTCGATTCTGGCTTTCAACAGGTGTTCAAGGAAGAAGAACAGTGATTCCTCCCTTTCCGCGCTTTCTATATCATAGTAGCTCGTGATTATTTTGCTCTTTTTCTTTTTTTTCTTACCCATATCGACCCTCCTTTCATCAATATGGCCTCTCCTAATTAATTATACTATAAATATCGGAATTATTTAAGCGTTTTATTAGAGTTAAATTTTTGTTTTTTAACAAGTTATATAATCAATTAACACCACTGTTTGCTAACTATTTATATATCAATACATTATGGCGAGATTGAACTATAGGGAGCGCTATATCCCTAAAAGACATTAATGAAAAATATTTATACTATTTTTACAAAAGAATAGCCGGAATCAACCCGTATCCGCAGGACGGTGATATTTCGTTGGAGTGGAATCAATTAGCAATAAAGTCGAAATACTGCAATCAAAAGAATGCCGTTCTACGAAATTACCTGTTCAGTTCTACGGAATTTTAGCTGTTAAACACAATTAATAGTGATTTTTATATTATCTTATAGTAGAGAATATGGTATAATAGTTATTGAGAGGGATCCCGGTAATGCTTACTCGAATAACTCTGTTTCCGATTATGCAATACACTTTTTCAGGTTGTCTGCACTCTCTGTATCAATTTTCTACACTACTTTAATAAGGACAGGTCAATGAATAGAGCGCAAAGTATTGTCAGCCTGAATATAATTCTGTCATTTTTTATTCCGGCTTTTACCCAGAACCACGACTACACCGAGGCATTATACAAAACTATCTATTTTTATGGTGCGAACCGGTGCGGCGATACAAAATCATGGTGTCACGGCGCCTGCCACACCCGCGACGGCGAGCGTGACGGTATTGACCTTTCCGGCGGCTGGCACGATTGCGGCGATCATGTCAAATTCGGCCAGACCAATTGTATTACCGCTGTGAACCTTCTACTCGGTTATAACTATTTTCCTTCCGCTTACGAAGACCGTTATTCTCAGGATTATTCAGCGCCGCCGCCCAACGGTATCCCGGATATTCTCGATGAAGTTAAAATTTTTACCGATTATCTGCTCAAGGCCTGTACCGGCGGAAAAGTGTACTATCAGGTGGGTGATAAACGCGATCACAATGATGTTTCCGAGCCGGTATACGCCTCGGCACTGGATGTTAATGAAGGCGGTGAGCCGCGCTATGCATATTCCAAAACTGAAGGAGCTTCCAATTTCTGCGGCAGTGCAGCAGCAGCGCTTGCACTCATGTCCATGTGCTATGCCAAATACAGCCAATCATATGCAGATTCCTGCCTTGCTAAAGCAAAAGAGTATTACGAAATCGGCGATGCAAAGCATGAGTCAGTACCTGATTATGATCAGGAATTTTACAATCCTCCCGGAGACTGGGAAGATGATATGGCCATGGGTGCTCTCGAACTATACCGTGCAACCCAGGAGGATACCTATCTGAATGCGGCAAAAAATATCTATGACGGTAACTACATGTGTCCCACGGGATGGGTGCTTGAATGGGGGAATGTATCTCCCCTGGTTGCCTTCGAATTATATAATATTACCAATGACGAGGGATACCAGTCTGATCTGCGACGAGAAGTTGAAGCGTATAAAAAGAGAATGTCATGGTGCGGATATCCCCACTTCAGCGGATGGGGTTCTTTGCAGTACGCCACCGCTACAGCCCTGGTCGGACTTTACTATAATGCGATAAGTGATGATGAAAACGCCTATACCTTCGGAAAAGACATAATAGACTTTTGCCTGGGTACCCACGACAACCTTAACGGCGACGCACCAAAGAATTTCTCCTTTGTCACCGATTACAACGAACTTGACGGCGGCTCTCCCCAATACCCGCATCACCGTGCAGCATTCGGTAAAGGTGACAAGGCCGGTACCTTATGGTCACAGGAGGCGAATAATCCGGGAAGTGTGCCCTATGAGCACAAACTGGTCGGTGCCCTGGTGGGTGGTCCTCAGGAAGAGTGCGCAAGCTATGAAGACAATATAGAAAATTATTATACAAACGAAGTCTGCATTTACTACAACGCCTATATCGTACCGTCACTGGGATGCATCAAAGTCAAGGAAGGTCTTACCGGGATGAAACAGAAAACACTCTCCATGAACTCCCCTGTGAAATATATCGCACCGGTAAGCATGCTCAGCTCGCAAACCTATTCAATCGCGCCATCTATCCCTTCCAACGCTATTATCAGTGTGTACGACCTTTACGGAAGGAAACTGGGTGCTTTTAAGGCAGGTTATCGGAAAGCTGTTGATTTTAGGCGGGAATTGAAGCTGAGTTATGGGGTTGTGGTTGTCAGGGTACTGCTGATTGATGCGGATTTATCCCTCCGGTAGAAATAACAAAAAAGGATTTTTTCTTCCGACACCGGTTATATATGCCCCTTCTTAATATCCAGCAGCGCCACCTTCAGATTATTAATCGAAGTTCTGTCCGGGGTGAAGACAAACTCAATAATTTTCGTGTCTTTGCGGGCAAATGATTCCACGGTTTTCTTTCTACGGGGTGAAACCAGCACCGCACCACACTGCATGACCGTTTCTCTGATTGTGTCATCTGATGATGCATTTGTCTCAATGATTTTTTTAAAGTTGATACGCAGGTCTCTCAGAATCTCTTTTATTATTTCAATGAATGTTTTACTCGTTGTGACGATACCGACTGTACTCTCTTCGGGAATTTTCGCCACTTCAACAATAGTCCTGACTTCCGGTTCAAGATTTATCCCGATAATCGGTTTATCAATGGAATCCAGGTATTTATGGACATCGTTGAGATGATAGAAACTGGTGACGATAATATCGCTTTCTTTGATTTCGTTCATCAGCACATCATCTTTTTTATAAATATCTTCCAGCAGTACCGGAAGGAGTTTGATATGCGGATCCAGCTCAAGGTGATTTACAAAATAGGTAAGCTGCTCGATATTACATTCAATAAAGACGAGCTTTACATTCTGTAACAGTTCTGTTTTTTCCTTGACATACTCTTTTACCGCCTCTTCAAACTCATCCAGCGGGATCTCGTGTGACAGCGCTTCTTCAACGGCGATACCGATAATCTTTGAAAGGAACACCTGCTTGTTTTCTTTATCGAACACCTGCGGCGAGACCGTAATAAAGGTACCTCTTCCCACGGCACCGTTTACAATACCTTCTTTGCGCAGCTCATCATAGGCACGAAGCACCGTATTGACACTGACGCCGAAATCTTTTGCCAGGGTACGAACAGGCGGCAGTTTCTGGCTGGTAATCTTCCCCGAAGAGATACGTTCTTTGAGAATATTTTTCAATTGAACGTAATATGGAAGTTGCTTTATTTTTTCCAGCTTAGTTCTCATTTTTCCAGGTATTGTGCTAATACAATTGAGACATTTTATTTAATTTATTTCACGGCCAAATTTTTCAGCAAAAAAACGGGCGCAGTTTAATATAATTAATTCCAATTATGATAACAAATTAATTTATAATAAATTATATATGTTTTGGCAGTGCAGGTTAATGCTGGTATTCATAACCCGGCTCTATAATAATAAGCAACATTTTAGTAAATTGTATCATTTTATCTATTGGAAGATTTAACACAATTATATATTTTAATATAGAAAAAAAAATGAAAATTAACCGATATTTTATTTAATCCCTATCCAAAAGGAGCTGGCTATGCCGGAAAAAATCAAAATGAACACTCCCCTTGTCGAGATTGACGGCGATGAGATGACTCGGGTGTTATGGGAAATGGTCAAGGAAAAACTGATTACTCCCTATATTGATTTAAAGGTTGAATACTATGATCTGCATCTTATGAAAAGAGATGAAACCGATGATCAAATAACCTTTGATTGTGCCGAAGCGATAAAAAAATACGGTGTCGGAGTAAAATGCGCGACTATCACCCCCAATGCAGCCCGGGTAAAAGAGTTCTCATTGAAACAGATGTGGCCCAGCCCCAACGGCACTATCCGTGCGATCCTTGACGGTACTGTGTTCCGTAAACCAATTCTTCCGAAAAACCTGCGACCTGCAGTACCGGCATGGAAAAGCCCGATTATTATCGGCCGTCATGCTTTCGGCGATGTCTATAAAAACCAGGAAATCCGTGTTCCGGGTCCGGGAAAGGCTGAACTGGTCTATACCGACGCAGAGGGCAATGAAGAGCGTAAAACAATAGCGGAATTCAATGAACCCGGCATAATACAAGGTATCCATAACCTTGATTCATCAATTAAAAGCTTTGCGCGTGCCTGTTTTATCTACGCCTTGTCTGAAAAAGTTCCAATGTGGTTCTCCACCAAAGATACCATCTCCAAGACATATGATCACCATTTTAAGGATGTATTTGAGGAAATTTTCAAGAAAGAGTTCGAGAAGAAATTCGAAGAGGCAGGCATTACCTACTTTTACACGCTGATTGATGATGCAGTTGCCCGCGTTATGAAATCAGACGGTGGTTTTCTGTGGGCATGTAAAAACTATGACGGCGATGTCATGTCCGATATGATAGCTTCAGCATTCGGCAGCCTTGCCATGATGACATCGGTACTGGTTTCACCCCACGGCTATTTCGAATATGAAGCTGCTCACGGCACTGTACAGAAACACTACTACAAACATCTTAACGGAGAAAAGACCTCTACCAATTCCATGGCACTCATTTTCGCCTGGACCGGTGCGCTTCGCAAACGGGGTGAACTTGACGGCATTACTGAGCTTGAAACATTCGCTGAAAAATTGGAAAACGCAGCGCTGTCTACCATTGAAAAGGGCATTATGACCGGTGATCTGGCTCGTATTGCCGATCCCAAACCGGATCAAATCTATACATCAGAGGAGTTCCTCGATGCTATAGCAAAAGAACTGGACTGACACATCTCTGCCTTTTAATGACTCTTATACATCCGATGTGTCCATTTTATCAGGAATCCACCCACTCTGCGGGTGGATTCTTTGTATATTCTGGATAAAGAAAGGGGGATTGTCACGAAAACACTCGTTGTTTATTATTCCAATACCGGTAGCAACAAATATCTTGCCGAGAGATTTGCCGTCCTGTTTTCATCAGCCAATCCCGTAAGTATTCTGTAAAAATTGAATTACTGCAACACACAAATGTGACAGACTGCTTCCCTTTAGTCAACATTCTTACCTTCATGAGGGATAATTGGTGCCAGGTAAAACTTACTGTTTATACGGTATGTCAATACACTCCCGACCGCTCCCCTGCCCTAAAAATTGCATTTTGATAATTTTCTCACTTGAAGATCGCTTTTTTTAGTATACAATTGCAATAATCATTTCGTAAAAAGCAAGAAAGAATCAGGAGGGAATATTTACAAAATTCAGTAATTATCATAAATCAACATTAACCTCGAGGAGGAGCCAGATGGCTAAGCGTAAACTTAAAAAGCTTTCAACGAACAAGCTGGAAGATCGCATTGCCCCAGCAATGATAGGCGGTGTTCTTGAAGGAGCTGAGGTTGCGTCGGATGTCGGCGCCGCGGTGGTTGAAGCGCCGCCGGAACCGGTAGAAGCCGATACCGGCGTAGAACCTGTTGACGAACCTATGCCGACGGAGGCGGCTGATACCGCGGAACCGGTTGCTGAAGCGCCGCCTGCAGATGACGGACTCGGATTTGATTCACCGACCGAACCCCCTCCACCCGATTACCACCTGCCTGACGACGCCACTGTCGCCCCTGACGGCGGAATAGATTTCGCTCCCACCCACGGTGTCATGGATTATAATTACGCTGACCAGACTCTCCATCTTGACAACGATGCAGCCGAAGCAATGATGCCCGACTATATGCACATGGCTCCTGACGGTGGTGTGGCACTCGATATGCCCATGGGCACCGAGTTTGATCCTGATACCGGCACACTCGTTGTGCCTAATGCGGGTACCGATCAATTTATTCCCGAAAATGTTGATATCGGCTCAGACAGTGGGCTACCGGCGATGATTACTCATTCCCGCCGGAGGGTGGTATGGATTATACGGTACCCGGCGATGCTACTCTTGCTGACGGTACGTTTCATATGCCGCAGGATACTGCAGAAAATTTCACCATGCCCGGCGACAGTGGTGTCGGCGGTGATACCGGCATTAGTGAGGGCGGTCTTGGCTACGGCGGCGGATTCGGCTTTGGCACTGATCCGTGGTATCCCGATCCTGACATGCCTGATAATGCCGAATTTATTCCAGGTGAAGGTATGATATACCCTGTTGAGGGTAATATTCAGCTCGATCCCGACGCCGGCCAATTGGTATTTGATAACGAGGCTGCCAACGAATTTACTCCCGACAATTATCATATAAATTCCGACGGCAGTATCTCTATCGCTGTTCCGGCCTGTTCCTCTCCCGCAGCCTGAGGCTGGTTTGGGATATGATACCGGTGTTGGTGATACCGGTTACGGTACTGATGGGTTCGGCTTTGGCGTGTAACAGATAACCGATTACCGACAGTCTGACAAATAAAGCAAGGCGGTGTTAACGGAACACCGCCTTCTCTATTTTGCGGCAGTCTTGCAATGAAAAGCATTTGCAGTAGTAATTGAACCAGTAATATTCCTGTTATTCAGCATGCAACCTTCTCTCTCGTAACGCAATGGCATGCTTTAAGTTATTAAAGCTTCGTATACGGAAAATAATGGTAGGAGCACATGAGCCGCACGCTGCACCGATCAATGGAATGGTTGCGGAATGGAGATCGTCATCAGGTTTTTCAATAAGTGTATTTACCGCAACAGCACCGGTAATACAGCCGAAAACCATAACCAGCCATATATTACCAATAAGCTGATTCTTTTCCGACTGCATCAGTGAAAAGTATTCCGGGGAATCTTTATCAAAGAGGTCTCTGAACATCTTTCGTTGTGGATCTCTTGTGAATGGAATGCCGGTTGTTTCATAAGTAGTATTATCTATAGAGTACTTATATGGGCTGAACATTCGGAATTTCAGTGATATTTTTGCGTAATCATTATCACGTACCGGTTCTACTGCAAAAAGAAATGACCGTCTGAGAAGTAACAGAAGTGTCAACTGAATCAATAACCTGTACATTATGTATCTTATTCAATGAGTTTAGTATGTTGTGGAATGTATACTTTAGGAATATAAAATATGAACGGGAGAAAGCAACTATGCAGCAACGAGAGCCCTGTGTGAATTTTTATATAATTTGAAGTCTGTAACCAGTAAATTCAGTATTCATCCAATCCTTCTTAGAATATCCCAATACGCTCCCCTGTGCCCCTGTTTAATAGCCTCAACCAGTACATCATTGGCATTATAATTATAATTCTTCTTTGGATTGTCCGGATTGAAGAAAAGAAAACGCGGATCATCGCCAATCATTTCGTCAAGATACTCAGAGATAATATTCTTTACGGAAGGGTCTACAAAAAACAATGGTTCCTGCTCATTGTCACCATACACAAGCCCATCTGTTATCTCACCGCTCTCTACCCGATTAGCAAGTTCTGTACGGGGATATACCCGTACACCGACAGTAACGCCTACACGGTCAGGCTTAGTCTGTTTCATAAGAGTTATGGTATTAGCGATACTTTCTTTTGTCTCTCCAGGTGCACCGAGCAGCAAATCAAACATGGTTACAATACCGGCATCCCTGCACCGGCGCGCAACAGCTGCAATATCGTCAGGGGTAAATCCCCGTTTCAGGTTCTGCAGCATGCGAGGATCACCGTTATCAACACCATAATTAATACCGACACAACCGGCCTGAGCCATAAGCGGAGCGAGCTCGCGGGAAAACGATTTTGGGGTGCAGTAGGCGTACCATTTCAGGGTATCCCCCATACCGCGGTTTATAATCTCCCGGCAGACCTCTTTCGCATGCTCTTCGGGAAGATTGAACTCGGCATCACAGGTGTGAAAATGGTCGACACCCTGGGCAAGTAGACTCTCCAATTCATCAACTACCGCTACCGGCGGCCTGCAGCGGATACTACTCCCCTTCGCCACCGGATCCGCACAGTAAATACACCGGCAGTCACAACCCCGTTTTGTCTCAAAGCCGATTTGGCCGCCCTCCTGAAAATAACGTGCATTATCAACAATATTTCTCTTCATTTGGGGAAGTTGGTCGAGAGAAGATTCACCCGAAGCATTCCGTTGCCACGCGCCGTTTTGTTTACAAATGGCACCGGGAACATCTTTCCATGCAGTATGTTTTCGTATTCTTTTCGTTAGTTCAACAAAAGCAAATTCGCCGTCACCCCACACACCGGCATCAGCATCACAGTTGTCAAGAATCAGCTCCGGCATTGACGAAAAACCAACACCGCCGACTACCAGCAACGCATCGGTGAGCCCCCGAACGATCGAAACCATCGCATAAAAATCACCGAGAAAAGATTGCCGCTTTGAGAAAGCGCAGTCATCGGTATTCCGCAGACTCAGTCCAACCAGCGCATATTCTTTTTGCGAAAAAAAATCAGATATGGCAGTGGTAAAATCATCTTCCCAGCATAAATCGAGTATATCAACCGGAAAGCCGGCGGCAATTAGTGACTCTGCAACATACTCCATACCGATTGGAGCAATAGGAGGTTTCATGCGGTTGGTGTTTATTAACGCGATATTCATAGTATAATACCCTACTCCGGATCAGGCGGAGTATAAGTATTATAATTGAAGCGTATGCTAAATATCAATATTTAATGCCTATTTTATTATCTGTAGTGGCGTAATTATAAAGTTTTAACAAGAACTGATTAACAAAATAAAAAACTTCTGTCACTTTTGTATATTATATTATTTTCATGATATAAATTTTTTAGTATTGGGAATGCATATAAACCTTTTAAATTAAGACTGCTCTTCTTGCAGAAATATCAAGAAATACTTTTTTTATGAAAATATCACTGTTAACATTTGCCATTTTTACTACGGTAACTTTTGCTGCAATGCCGCAGGTCGACACCATATTTATTTCAGTAAACACCACATGGAACAAGGGTACCATTCAGTGTGATACCACTATTGTTGTCGATTCCGGTGTAACACTCTCCGTAGAACCCGGCGCGAGATGCCTGTTTGCTCCTGGTATAAAACTAATCTGCCGTGGGAAGCTTATTGCAAAAGGTTCCCCGACAGACTCCATATACTTTACATCTTCTCAACCGCCGCTCTACTGGGGCGGTATAACACTTACTGGAAACGGCGCAGATAATTCCACTCTTGAATTCTGCCGGGTCACCTATTCCGGTCAGCCCCATGGCGGAGGACTGTGCAGTAAAGAGGCAAAAACTATCATTTCATATTCCCATTTCGCCAATGACTCATCCGGTTACGACGGTGGTGCCATATATGTCGAAAATGACACCCTGGAAATATGTTCGACTGCCATTATTAACAACAAAGCTTTTCTGGGATACGGTGGCGGTATTTACTGCAAGGGCAGACTGAATATGATCCATAACATTTTTACAAATAATATAAGCATCGGGAAATTTGGCGGCGGCGCTATGGTTTTTGGCACCTGTTTCATTTTTAAATGTGAATTCACCGGTAATACCGCTAATAATGCAGGCTTTGGCGGCGGGCTTATTTGCCAGACCGATACTGCGATTATAACCGGAAACACCTTTACTCAAAACTCCGCTTCAAACGGGGGAGCACTTTACAGTAAGAATTATACTGTCATAGAAAATAATGCCTTTACCTCAAACAGAGCTCTAGAACCGATAGGTATTGGCGGTGCTGTAAGCTGCAACGGTACAACTATTATCAGCGGAAATACTTTTATCTCAAACTGCGCCGATTCAGGCATCGGCGGTGCCATTTATGTAACCGGTATTTCATCTGTTCTCCTGAGTAACACCATCAGAAACAATACAGCATATCAAGGCGGCGGCGGTGTTCAAATTGCTACCGTTACCTCACAGATTATTAATAATTGTATTACAAACAATACTGCACTCATGCCCCAAAGTATGGGTGGTGGAATCCTCCTTAATACAAAAACTGAAATATTTGCCAATAACACTATTGCCAACAATATTGCAGACAGCAGCGGTGGTATTTATTTCATGCCGGTTGATACCCCTGTTTTGATAAATTCTATCGTATGGGGAAATAAACCGGATCAGATCACACCGGGCAGTAGCATTCTGGGATCCTACTGCTGTATTCAGAACGGCTGGCCCGGCACCTCCGTTATTACTTCTTACCCGCTTTTTGCAGACAGCTCAAACGGTGATTATACGGTTAAGGCATCGTCACCCTGTATAAACAATGGCACCCCCGACACAACCGGTCTCTCATTACCTCTTCTGGCACTTAACAGCGTTTCACGTGTCATTCATGGCCGCATTGATATTGGTGCCTGTGAATACGACGGGCCGACCGAAGGAGCAGTCGGCAACCTGTTTCAGAAATCCGCTGTTTCAATAAATATGCGTTTCCATAACTCCCATCTGCAGATCTATTCCAATCTCCCCTTCCCTGAGAAGGTCAGGATCGAACTGTATTCCATGCAGGGCAAATGTATAAAAATCCTGTACAACTCTACTATGCCTGCCGGCCGCAGTGCATGTACCGTTGCCATTAATCATAAGAATCATGCAAAGGGAATGTATTTTATCAGAGTACAGGCAGGGGAATTTGAACTGGGTCAAAAAGTGATTTTTCTGCAACGATAAATTCTATTCCTGCCTCTTTATCATCTATATAAAAGTATAATTTAAGCCACTGGACTGAACCTCCATCTTACTATTCCCGACTTATTAAGCAAGAACATTTTCAAGGAGGGGAACATGACAAAAATATCATCACCTTAGTGCTTCTCATTTCGTTATTCCTGTTTTTTGATTGCACAGAGAATCCAACCCAATCAACCATATCAGACACCAACCCGTTTAATGCTGTTGAAAGAGAAATTATCCAATCTGAAAATTCCTTTGAATTAAAATTATTCCGTAAAATTAACGAAAGTACACCGGACAGTAATGTTTTTATTTCTCCGTTAAGCATCTATATGGCATTGGGGTTAGCTTACAACGGTGCGGAAGGTGTTACACGCGAAGCCATAGCTTCAGCGCTGGATATCACCGGCTTTAGTCAAATGGATATTAACCAGGCCTATAAACGAATACTCTCCCTGTTAGCGGAAGCTGATCTCAGTGTGCAATTTACACTTGCAAATTCTCTCTGGTATCATAAAGGTTTACCTGTAGAAAACGATTATATCGATATGATGAAAGAATTTTTTGATGCAAAAGTAGCGCAATTGGATTTCAATGATGCCGGCTCTGGTGACAGTATAAATAACTGGATTGCAGATAAGACAAACGGAACAATTAAAAAAATTGTACAGAAAACGTTACCTGATGATGTTATGCTGTTGCTTTTAAACGCTATATACTTTAAAGCAATCTGGACGGATGTTTTCGATACAAATCATACCGGTGAATACTACTTCAAGAAATACGACGGTTCATTCATACCATGGGCATTGATGACCAAAAAAGACACTGTTAAATACTTTGAAACCGATCTTTTCTGTGCTGCTGATTTACCCTATGGTGATAATGGCTGCTTCAGTATGACACTCTTTGTGCCGAAAAATGATATACCTGTTGAAACACTCATTTCCGAAATGAATTTTTCCAACTGGAAATCATGGATTTCATCATTTAAATTCGATCTATGTATAATATATCTTCCAAGATTTACCCTTTCCTATGAAATAGGCTTAAAAAAGGTTTTAACGGACCTGGGTATGGGTAATGTTTTTCTGCAGGAAGCTGATTTTACCGGTATAAGTAAAGAATCCGGAAAAGATTTATATGTTTCTAATGCAAAGCATAAAACCTACATTGAGGTTAATGAAGACGGTACGGAAGCAACTGGAGCAACTGTCGTGCTTCTAACAATCGGCGACAATACCACCAAGTATAAACAGGTCATCTGTAATCGCCCCTTTGTATTTGTATCGGAGAAAATACCACACAGATAATACTGTTTGTCGGAAAGGTGGTTGAACCAAAAGAGAAATTATAACATACGTTGCATCTGGCAAACGGTCTGTACCGGCTCATTCTGCAGACAAAAAACGGTTTTTCAGGACAGCGATTTATACAAGTGGAATAGAGTAGTTTATCACTTTTTTATCTTACGTTTACCCGGCAATACCGCTTCAGTTACTTTCGGCAATTCTCCGAAGATTCGCTGATAAATCTCATTATATCTGTCCTTACCACCGATAAAATCGGTTACCAGCGGCATGACAACCTTTGCTTCATCGCACATAGCACGTGACAGGTTCTGTATATCCCATTGCGCATGGGTATCCTCACGAAGCCGTGAGATATGGTACAATTCACGGAGATTGAGCCGTATCAACACACGCCGTCGGTGCGCATTTGTCAGAATATACGGCGCTGCAAGAGGAATCTCCTTTTGGATAGTTTCATAAACTTCAGAACTCTTTTCTGCAATCTCCTGGAAAAAACCGTCCATGCCTATTTCTTTAATCGATTCCGGTATGGTTAAACCAAGACGCGGGTCATAGCCCTGTGCTGTAATGGTGGACATACGGTGCCTTTTAAGCTGACCAAAACAGGCCGATGATAATGCGACATTGTAGGTGAGATTTACATATTCAAATTCACGCAGCATAGAATCATAAAACTGCATATTCCGCCAGGCGGTTTTATATAACTGCTCCTTTTCGTTCTGTGAAAGATTTTCAACGGTTTTACGGCATATCTCATACGGTAAATCCGTAGATGAGTGCAGTAACGTTGCGGCAATCACCTCATCTGCATTCGGGGTATACTCAACAAGCTGCACTTCCCTGATAGTATCAGACGCAGGTGGGGTATAATCGGTTTTCACCAGTGTCTTCGCAAATTCTTTAAGCTGCGGGTAGGTATCACGATCACGATCATTGGCATCATGGAAAATTACTATTGAGGGCGCTATCTCGACTACCTGATCATATATCATTCTGCCCAGTGCCTGTACTTCCGACAGCGGATGCGATGCAAACCGCCGCAGCAACAGCTCAAGGTTACGGGCATTAATAGTCATACCGACCTGTGACTCAGTTGCCAGAGCAGTGATATACCGTGCATCCTCCTTTGCCCAGCCCTCAAGCAGCTCATGCTTCTTTGGATTCTCAGCAAGCTCCGGATTCTTTTTGAATACATGCTCCTTCAATTGCTCAAAGAGTTTAAAATAGGCCTCATTCTGTTCCCTGACCATATCCGTAAACTGCCGCTCATACCCGGTACCTTTAATCTCTTCCGGTATCACATAATCCTTTTCAAGGGTAATATACCGTTGCGATTTTTCCGTATATGAGCAGAGACGAAACTTCTCCACCTCTTCCATTGCATACCGCGATGCACCGATAATATCAAGGTTAAATACCGCATGCTCCGCAACGGAATGGTGCCCCATTCTGAAAATAATGGTAGTGTTTGACTTTCTCGATCGCTCGACTTCCTCACGGGCACTCTGACGAATCTCATTTATCGGACGCGGATCCCGGCTGATTCGGGCATACGCCGCGGAAATAACCTCCGGGGTTACATCATCACGATTCCCCGCCTTCTCTTTCATCTCATCCAGAATGCTTGCATCAACATTATAACCTGCTAAATAGACTTTCATAACTGCCTTTCCCTGGTAATAAATTTGCTTTTTTCATAAAGACATCCGGCTTTTAAGATAATTAATAAGTTCCGGAATTGAAATATTGAAATTGAAAAAATAGTAAAAAATTAATGCAAAATGATTATTGCAAAGTGTAAAATAGTTATTGCAAAGATAAAAAAGATAAAAGGCGAGGAGAAGGACGAGCAGGAGGAACGAGAACGATTTTCTTATCTTCTAGCCGTAACCCTTAACTAACAACCAAACGGGCATCATCACCCTAACCGTAACCCAATTACCCGTGTGCCAGAAAATAATAATTCATACCCTGATAAAACTGCTCGCAGAATTCTTCCCTGCCAAAGGGTTCCTTGTGCATCAGATAGCTATCCATAAGTGTAAGGTTGAGTCCGCACTCTCCATTAAGCAGATCAAAAACGTCCTCAGGTTTTGTGCCGTAACAATCAGCAGCGCCCAGGCCGTGTTCAAATACAATAAACGGTCTGCACCGCTTGATTAGCTCTCTGCCGCCACGCAATACCTGCAATTCGGCCCCTTCGACATCGATTTTAATAAAATCAACAGCAACATTTTTAAACACACTATCCATTAGATCAGTCGTAACGGTTATTGTGGTATCTTCCTCTTTCTTATCTCCTGCATACAGGCGCTTTTTAAAACCACTGTAACCGGGATTGGTGATAACATAATTGAAACTGCTCTCTCCCCTGTTGTCGCTTAACGCAATATTGGATATGGTTATATTTTCCCTGTTGCCGAAGGTCGTACACAGATATTCATAAAAATCCTGTAACGGCTCAAATGCATAAAACGTTCCTTTCGGCGCATATTTTAGCATTATTTCCAGAATATCACCAAGATGACAGCCTACATCAACACATACGGAAGTATCTGTTAATACCTTTTTCATTACCAGTTCGGTTAAAACATTATAATATACAGATAGCGAAACGAACCTACATTTTACCATCATTCGTGTAAGCGTAAGATTTTGATATACAGTTCGTTGGAATAACCACTTAATAACTTTTTTCATGTGATTCTTTCAGTATCGAATGATGCTATAACTCTTCGTTAATTTTTATACTACATTTTCATGCTTAAGAATCCTGCGGACACGTGACTCAAACTGTTTTTCGCTGTAACGGTGCTGTTCAGGAAGTCCCAGGAATTCAAGAACATATTTGTTTTACAAGTTCCTTTAACGCACGTTTTGAAAACAAATTATCTCGTGACATTATTCTTTTTGTAACCCTGCTGCGTGAGGCAGTTTTCTTCATCCCGCATCCTCCACAACTTCCTTTATCATCTTCTCTTCACCCTGCTTTGGTAATAAGGTGGTTCAGCAGCCAGTCATGAAACCTTTTTGAGCTTTTTGTGAAGCAGGCTGCTGCAAGCAGAAGAAACGGCGTTGTGGGCAACAGTGTTAAAAATATACCAATGGTGCACAGGCCGACTGAGATTATTCCGGTGGTGATGAGGAGTATTCGTATCATGGTTAGTAATATACAATATTTGATACAAATTGGAATTAATAAGAATCTTTGAGTGTTTTTAGTATACTATCGGTAATAAATGGTATGGTTTACAGGGAGGAGTCTGGCCGTCCAGCGGCAGGTGTATTGCAGACACGTTATTCGCCGTAACAAAGGTCGAATCATTGCTTCTGATTTCACCATTGCTTTGTATCATTACCATCCTGAAATGGTATGTCTTATTCGTATCAAGTCCGGTTATACGGTGAAAATGCGCCCATCGTGCAGTCTGAGTTGCCGGAGTCTTCTGACCATAGGAAGATGTCTCTCCATACTCCACATAACTGATCGCCTCTTTTTTGAGACTGTCCATATGCCAGTAAATAAGGACCGAGGTCTCCGATGAATATATCCACTTCCCTGCGAACGTATCCATAGCCGGTTCTTCCGGCCCTACTGCAAACAGGCTGAAATAACACACCGACAAATTAAAGATACACTGTATGAATAATCGGGAAGACATTGAACGCCTCTACAAATTAAATACCCTTGTATCGCAAACGTTCCTGCATAAAATTATTGTCGTATAATATGCTTATAAAGTTTAGTTTTTTTTAAACTATGAAATTCTGCCTTATCGTTCTTAGTTAGTGTTTTTTCTTTGGCAGCAGAGCGAGCCATGCTCAATATAGTTATGCAGATAAGTGCATGCAATACTCGTTTGAGTGAAATTGAGCAAGGAAAGTTAATTTATTAATTTACCTACGGGGTAAAAATTCTGGGCACCTCGCGCGCGCGTCCCATTTACGGGTTTTTACAACCCCACTGCCTTTTTCTAAGCCGCAGAACACACCCGAAATCATAATCTATAATCCCGTTTGTATATTTTTATTGTTTTAAGCTACTTGAGGAAGTATTTTAATTTTGAAAAAGGAAATTGCTGTTGGCTGTTATTACATTTCCAATTTACAGAACAATTATATTTAAGGCAAACCATGCTCCTTCACTTTTATAACACCTGGGTTATCGTTATTTTATTCTCGTTATATACATCCGCAGCATGGGAACTCTTACCGTGTCCTGACGGCCAGCGAATAAAATGTTTTTCAGAAACCGACAGCACTCTTTATGTCGGCACGGAAGGCGGCCTGTATTACTCTTTTGACGGTGAATCATGGAACATTGTTAAAGCAGAATTTGACACCACAGAGATTACCGCTTTTATCGAGCATGAATCGGATCTGTATATCAGCACAATAGTTGGATATTACAAATCTGCCGACAACGGAAAAAGCTGGACAAAACTCTCATTATCCGGACTTCCTTACTATCGTGCCGTCAGCTTTGCCTCAAAAGACGGTGTTCTTTATGCTGCTATGCTTCAGGGTGTTTATTACAGTGAAGACAAAGGGAATAGCTGGCACGTTGCGGAAGGGAAAATATATGAAATTTACAGTTTTATCGCATATAACGGTAAATTGTGGGCCGGCACCGTTAATAATTTTTATTCTTCCGGTGACAATGGAAAGACATGGCAGGAGGTGTTACCTGATAATGAGTTTTATATGGTCAAAGCACTTGCAGCTTATGATTCTACTATTATTGTCGGCAGTGGAAAAGGTATCTATGTTTCAAATGACAGGGGGATAACATGGGACACAACAACATTTGGTGAACTGTACAGTCAGGAAATAATCCTTAATGATAAATATATGGCAAATGTTAAAGGTAATTATGTCTATCTCTCTGATGATAAAGGTGCGACCTGGCAGGAACTGAATAATGGGCTTCCTCTTAATCCCCGAAAACTAATCTTTTTTCAAAATAAACTGTTTGCCGGTACCGATGAAGGGATTTATTGTATTCCATTATCGGATACCGGTACATGGAAGTTTTCACAGGGAACAATTCCCTTTGGTAAAAAAATGGGAAAATTATTTCGGCAGGGTAACAGGTTATTCTGCTGTACTGAATTAGGACTGCTTATTAAATATGAAAATAACTATGGATGGCGTTTATTAAATCGCGAGATTAATACTCCACCAACAGGTAAAAGTTTTAAAGGTATTGACTCTAATGACGATTATATCTATGTATACTCTTCTGAAGAGATACTGCGATCAAATGATCTTGGAAAAACATGGGACACATTATTAACTACGACCTTCAACATACCGATTAAAGAGTGCTTTATCTCCGACACATTAATTCTTTGTAAGTTAATGGATTATACACTTTCTCCTGACAAAGGTAAAACATGGACAAACCTGGCATTACCGAATACCACGGCAATCCAGAAGGCCCGAATATATGATGATAAAGTATTTGTTACAACGGAAAGTGACGGCAGTTTTCGCAGCGATGACTTTGGTGTATCATGGAAAAAGCTTGGAACGTTTGACTTGACGAATGATGATGAACCCTTTATCACATTGGCCGGATATGATTCTATGATTTTTGCCCATGCTGGAACTTCTCCAAAAAAACTATATCAGTCTTTTGATTATGGTGATTCCTGGGAAATCTCTCCGATTGGTGATAGTTTAAGCGGCACCTTTGAATGCCGGGCAGGAAATTATCCGGTACTTTTACAAAAATCTGTAATCAATGCTAAATTATATAGTAAAAAGTCTAATACATGGCATAACCTTGGGAACGAATTACCCGCAGAAAGTAATCAGTTTATAGAGATTCTAAATGATGATGTCTATTTTTTTACAGAAAATGGTCTTCAAAATATACCGGAGCTGTATCGTCGCCCACTTGATCAGTTGGTTCAAATCAAGTCTCTTCTTTCAACGCAAAAACCGTCCAATCTCCTGTCGGTTACCAGTGACAAAAACTATCTGCATTTTCACTTTAATAAAAAAAATAAACATAATTACCGAATAAGCATCTATTCTATAGCAGGCAGACAATTACTCAGGAAAATTATTTCCGGTAAAGCCACATCCTTTAAATTATTAAAATCCAGCTTTACATCAGGCATTTATCCCTGCACGATTGAATCACAGGACAACCCGGTAACCCCGCCTTTTATTATTACTATAACGCATTAGCAGTCCTATCCTGTATCCCTTATATCATTTTCATTAACAGTAAACTCCTATGTTACCTTACAGGTTTTCGATATCAAAGGCCGATGCGTCATAACCCTGACTCATGGTTTTCAGAAACCAGGTACCTTTACAACCCAATTTGATTGCAGCAGTTTACCAAATTGGGCGTATTTTATCCATTTCCGTATTGGGAATTCTAAGGCCGTTACAAAAAAGATGACCGTTTTGAAATAAGAATATTTGATTATATAGTTGCTTTTGTTTTCTTCGCGTACTGTTCTTTTTTTTTCTTAAAAGGCGGTTATAAATATTTAGTAGCGTAGAATTTGGGAGACCTGCGCCATAATCTGATACCCTGGA
>CAZIYW010000073.1:0-26209 GCA_964543525.1 uncultured Fibrobacterota bacterium
ATTACCGCGCGGGTAAGTAACCGCTATTCTGCCAAGGTATGAACCTTCACCGACTGCACGTCCGTTTTCATTCTGCCCGGTCCACACAATGACAATCTTGTATTTCCCGTTAATGTTTACCGCATCCATCTGGAGCTTCGGATTATCATCATTAATACCGTCGCAGGCAGTTATATAATTACCAACCGCATCATATATGGTTATAGCACAATTTGTCGATGCAATTTTATCCTCCGGTATATCGATGACCGGATCGAGCAGAATGACTATTCCCTTTTCAATGGTGATATTATCGGTAAGCAGATCAGTAGGAATTGTATTATGCTCAGGATTAACCGGGCCTATTACCGTAATAATGAAATTAAAGGGTCGCTCCCTAACAGTCATTCGTACCCGTTTATTTTTCTCAACCTTCTGGCTATTGCCCTTTACATCCTCAACATTCTCCTTATAATCGATCCTGATACTGTCACCGTCAATGGGATAATCAACATCAACAACCTCCTCCACTTCAAAGAGTACCAGTTTTGCTTTATGGCTCATCTGCTTCAATTCGAAATGGTAATTATTACCGGTTTCAACGGCGAGCAGGTCAAATGGGACCTTTGAATCAATATCGCTGACCTCTTCGGAGAAACATACAACCAGCGTATCGAAACCCACCTGCTGGCCGTCGGCGCTGAAATCCCCGTTAGGACAGTATGTCGCCTGAGTGATAACCGGCGCGGCCTTGTCGGAAACGGTATGCCCGGTGGTGAATCCCATGAAATCCCTGTACTCCAGAAGCATGGTCATTTCACCGCTGGTGCGATCTTTCAGGAGCACTCCGAAAATATCTCTTATTTCAGCCTTCAGAACTTTATGATTGCCGCTTGAAAGGTACTCCAATCCGTCGACAGCGCCTTTTTCACCGCCGCTTTCCCAAGTAAATGTCGCTTTAAATGATTGCGGTTTGTCTATCTCATCATCGAAGGTGATTCGCACCTGGTCAACTACACCGTCGCCGTCAGTATCGTAATAGGCCGCTGCTGTTACCGGTACCGGTCTATTAAGAATCGCTATCGGTACGGGCGCGTTGTTCTTATGAGCCTTATTGTTGCGCTTATCAGCTACCGGGCCCGTATGAAGGATTTTCAGGCTGTCGCCGACCTGGGGATTTGCGCCTTTTAGATCTGCAGCAAAGGTTATCTGTATCTCTCCCGATATACTCTGAACACCACCGATTATCTCCACGGCGATCTCCTGACTGTTTTTCAGCAAAGTAAATGACTCACCGTCAATCTCATCGATTTTTACATCCTCGGTGAACTTCACAAAGAAGGTATCGATGCCCGGACCGAACCGCTCGACAACGTAAGCAGTATCTTTCAGCAGCGGGCCGATTCCATCCAGGACTGTACCTTTTCTGGTGAACGAACTTCCGGTGGAATCAAAATAGACCGACACATTCCCCGTTCCCGTTGTGAGCACTCCGGTGCTTGTTGCCGGTGTAAAGGGGAGCGCGAGCTCTGTACCGTTTACCTGCGAAGATTGGATTGTCAGGTTGTAAGAATCGCCATTATCCGGCCATTCCAGATCTGCTTCATCGGGCTTGAATGTATTAAGGCTTCCTTTAAACACCACATGGGCACTGTCTCCGATGCCATCACCATTGGTGTCATACATGACGGCGCTGTCAATATCGGGAGGCTCGGCTATCTCCAGACTGTCAAGAATCTTTATTGTGATCAGCGCGGTATCATCCGTAGCCTCCTTGGCCGCGGCTTCCAGTTTCATATAGTAGGTATCCTGCTTCTCAAAATCCAGGTCCGCGCCGTTTGCTACAGTTATCTCCCGCGAAGATGTAGTGAAATCAAATTCAGGCACATCCTGAATCACCTCCAGACTGACATCTATTGAATCGGGCGCATTAAGCTGTACCCCCCCAACGAATGTACCTGCCTGGGATTTCTCCTTTACATAAAAAGTTTGATCGCTGATTAAATCACCGACACTGTAGTCGATAATATTGATAGTGATTGCGGCAGTATCATGTACCGTGTCATAGGCCGTGGCAATCATCTGAAAGGCATAGACATTCTGCTTCTCATAATCGAGGTCAGCGCCATTCGCCACAGTAATCTCGCGGGTATTGTCATCAAAGTCAAACTCAGGTACCCCGTTGTATATTTCCAGGGTAACGCCCATGGAATCGGGTACCTTTATTTTCACTTCGCCGACAAAGGTACCGGCCGGCGAATTCTCCAATACGGAGAACTGCTGGTTGTCAATCAGCTCCTTTACCGGTACTGTACCTGAACCGGTATACCTGAATCTGAAATTACTGAGAAATACACCGCTGGTTAATATATCATCGGACACATCCGCTATTGCGAACTTGATGACGTGATGGCCTGCGGTTAACGAATCGGAGGTTCTCAACAGCGGGGTAAATCCGTCAAACTGCAGATTGAGGTGATCGTCCAGGTTATCCACGAGAAAATAATCGTTATTCACATT
This sequence comes from uncultured Fibrobacterota bacterium, assembly GCA_964543525.1. Lineage (GTDB taxonomy): Bacteria > Fibrobacterota > Chitinivibrionia > Chitinivibrionales > JANQEN01 > CBDVBE01. The sequence continues at coordinate 2,500 of CAZIYW010000073.1, forward strand.
AATCACCTGGCCGTTGCCGTCGTATGAGATATTCTCTCCGTCAAGAAAACAGCAGAAGAGGTCATTGAAGATATTTCCCACAAATTCCGGAAATTCTTCTGAGCCATACACAAAATCGAAGGAGATACCTTTCACCGAGGTGTCGGTATCGAATTCAACAATAAAGTAGGTAGCGTCAAAGGTTGGGTATGAGGCATTATTGATAATATCGTCCAGATCCGGATCGTTCGGGGCGCTGATAGGATTGGTCCCGTAATAATCACCGTCGGAGTTGTTCGGACCTATAGCATAAGTTGCCCAGCCGCTTGTCAGAAGGATACCGTCAATCACATCGATGTTGGCAATGGTGGGAAAATTGGCATAACTGCCGTACGCTCTGCCGTCATGGGCCACCCTTACAGTAAGGTTGGTCACCCCTTTCGGTACGGTATCGGTCAGGAAAATCTCCCACAAAGAATCGGCGGTCAAATCAGGTATCACAATCAGATCCTGCCGCGTTTTCCGGCAATTGCCCCGGTACTCTCCGGGTGAAACCGGCCGGGTTTCAGCTCCATGGCTGTACATGGCAGCACATAGTAAACACGTTATCACACCTGTAAAAAAGTTCTGCATTTTCACGAAAACCCCCAGTATATGTTAATAGCGTTTTCCCCCTCCCGCTATATTATTTCTTTACACCAACTGTTTTCCTCTTTGTCCATTCACCATATACGGTTCCTTCATAGATATATCTGCAGGGCATAACTGCAAGATACCCGGATCCTCCAACTGTCCTGTTTAACACGTTGGATCCGTCCCATATATACACCAGTCTGGTTTTCTCCTTATCAAATCCCATTGGTTCATCATGTACCAGCGTATTTCCGAGCGGATCAAAAATCGAGATACGTCCCCAGAGGCTGTCCAGCGAAGTAACCCTGGTCATATCATCCGGCGCCAGTGTTATTATGGTAATTCCCTGATACTCACCGGACCCGATTGCTGTTTTGTCCAAAACATCCTGTAATTCCGGAATACTCTGAAAATTATCGGGAAGGTCATACTTCTTATCTGCATCAAACAATAGTGCCTCTGGAATAAGATCATACCCGGCAGGTACCTTATCCACGGTGAGCTCGACGCGTCTGTTCTTCGGGTGGTCCTGGTTATTGCCGATTTCATCGTATACATTATTACTGTAAATCCAGTTGATCCGAACCGAATCCCCTTTACTAATCATAGCAACACCGGTAACTTCATCCACCCAGAACGTCCCACTGTTCGCCGCCTGTCCCTTTCTGTTGAGCGACACGTCATAGGTCTTATCCTCTGCCTTGCTGTAAAAGGAGAGTGGTTTATGGGGCGTTATGGTTTCAACATTTTCAGAAAAGATAACGGTAAGCTCATCACGGGCGGTTGTCTCAAGAGAGTCAATAAGATGTGCTGACAAAATAACAGGCGCCATAGAATCTACTGGCGTTACCTGGCACTTTACAACCGACTCCCCATCGTTAAACACCACCTCCTTTTCAACAGCAATAACATCCTCAGCGGTGATATAGGTGATTATAGAACTGTTGCCCTCAGTAACATCACAGGCAATGCCGCCTGAAGAGTACCGGTAATCATCAATCGTAAATTTTCTGAAATCCGGCAGGACAATTACATCAACCAGATCGTCGACATACTCCTCAACTTTTTTTCCGGTAACAGCGATAAAGATACTGTCGATATATCCGTTGGCATCATTGTCAAAGTAGACTGCGTAATCAAGAGCCATACCTTTTTCAACGACTTTCACCGTGATTTCCCGACGGATATTCTCAGGATTATCCTGATTATTACCAAGCTCATCGTACACGTTTGCATTGTATATCCAGTGAATGCGGATTGAATCACCGTTCCGTATCTGCGAAACGCCATAAAGGGATTCTACATTAAAAAGGCCCACAGTGACGCTCTGGCTGATAACACTCAGGGTGCCGTCATATACCTTGTCATCATCAATACTGTAATATTTAAACGGTTTCTCCTTTGCAATCGTCTTTACATCCTCGGAGAATGTCACGGTGAGTTCATCACGGGCGCCTTCTTTCATAGAGTCAACGAAACTTGCACTCATTATAACCGGCGCGATTGAATCGATGATATTTATTTTTCCCGGAATGATATATGCATCGGCGGAGAGGTAAATCGTATCGGCTATTTCAACATAATCATCACTTGTAACATAGGTAAGAATTTCCGAAGCCTGTTCTATCACGTTGACAGCAATACCGCCGGTAACCTGCTCATATCCGGTGACATTAAAATCCCGGTGTGCAGGAAGAGTAATGTTGTCCATTATATCATCCAGGTATTTATCAAGCCCTTTGCCCGATATATCCAGATAGATACTGTCCACTTCACCGTCAGCATCGTTATCGAAATAAATCCCTTTATTGAGCGCATACAAAGTATCGTCAATGCCGAAAAACGGCGCCGCTATACGCAGTGTGTCAAGAGGCAGTTTCGGGTTGCGGAACACGGCGACGATACTGTCCGGATTCTGATGCTGCAGGGTGCCGTCGTTGCTGTTTGCAGTACCAATCTCCCGTGGAAACGAGTAAGAGAAACAGGTACCGTTATCGTCGAGCTCAAACGTCTCCAAATCACACGGGTTCCCGCCGGTATGGGTTATCTCAACCTCAACATCTTTATAATAATACAGGGTGTCGACTTCATATTCGGTAAACCGTATTTCAAGGTAATCCATATCGCCGGTGATCTGCGACACTGCATTACCTGCATAATAAAACTCAAGTTTCCTTCCCCAGCAGGTAATTTCAACCGAATCGGGGGGCTGCGCACCAGGTATAATCTCCACGGAAAACGATATCTCATGCGTGGTATCATAAAAAGTGGTAGATATGGTATCACCGTTTTCATCGATAGAGTCTTTTTGCACTTTATACTCAATGGCAACATCAAAGTCATTGTCTGTCGGATACAGCGGGAACATATCAGCAAAGAGGAAACCGGTGGTGTCCCAGCCCGTGATCGGGCTGATGCTGTTTATTGTTAAATCCTGCGGATTGAAGTTGGAAATATTCATTACAATTACCGGCACGACATTTTCAACAATAAGCTGCATTAATGTATCGTGGTTGGTTTTTATTGACCATAGGTTACTCTTGGGATTTGTCGTTGAATAGCCATTAGTTCGAATATTCTTGGTCATGGTGTCCAGTCTCGCTTTTGCTGCAACATTGACAATATCCACTTTTCCTTCCAGATAGACAGTAAAGGTTGTCGGCATACCGACACCGTCCTGCCACTCGACATTCATATTGTCAACGCCATCCGAGAAGAATATCACAAATTGTGACTCTTTCGGGTTCGACGCATCCGCCATTGCCTGACGGGCAGCCTCGAAGCCGGCATTTATATGGGTCTGGCCCATGACATCATAATCGTATTCAAGATCCACCCAGTTACCGTTGGCGTTGCTCCTTACAATGGTATCGAGATAGTGGATAAGAATATCTGCACCGGAAGCATTGCCGATTGCGCTGTTGTAATTCGTTCCCAGCTCCAGAAGCTTTATGTATCCATTAACATAGCCCGGGCAGTCAACGATCTGCGGATCACTTGAGGCCCTGTAAATCAACTCTGATCTGAACACCCCCAGGCCTACTTCAATTCGTGGATTCAGGGATTTGAACAGTTTAATCAATTCAGTAGTCACCGTAAACCGTGAGCCCATACGGTCACTGTCAGCCCAGCCGTCATAATTGCTGCCGGAATGATCTATGACAAAAAATATGGATGCCTTGCCACTGCTGCCGTTTATCAATCCCGGATTGCCGACATGAAAATACTCGCACATGGCAACGACCTCATCCGGCACCGTAACAACGGTATTGTGGAGTTTTTCCGGTAGTCCGGTGTAGGTGAATTTGCAGGCTTCTTCGGCAGCAACAATGCTGCATGAAAAAACAAGTAATAAAAACCATTTGTACAAACTGTTCATTGTGCCCCCCGGCGGTGATTTTACATCTAGATAACAAACCTCATCATAATTATTCATACTATTTTTGTTCTCGTTCTCCTCCCCGTTCCCGGGTGGTTTACAAAAGCCGAGCAGGACCGCGGGGATGAGGACGATTTAAAATTAAAAAACTCTCATTTACGTATATAGATTTTATGGATATTTTTCGTTCCATTATTTTCTATAGTCAACAAATACATCCCTGTGCCAAAATGAAAGGGCTCAAGCGATATAGGAATGGTATTTCCGGTATTAGTTCTCAATTGCCTTTGAAATACTGCCATCTCTCTCCCCCGCAGATCACTAATCATCACCTTTATACTGCCTGCAGTATTACAGGATAAATACAGTGTGCTGTTTTTAAACCGGATCAGGTTATCAACGCCGATTGTATTATCCTTATCAATCGCAGTGGGCCCGACAGAAAGCTCTGTTATATAGGGTCGCACATTCTGTCCCGTGATCGTGAGCGTCACTGTTCCATTTGACGTTATGGGATTAACCACCTGTATCGAAGCTGAACCGCCGGCAATTTCCTTTTTACCGACAATTGTACCCGTTTTGTTATCCAGCAGCGTAGCCACTCCACTTGTAATATTCATACCACTCAGGGAGAAATTCTTTGCATTGGAGGGAATGCTGCCGGAATGCTGTACGGAAACGGTTTTCGGTTCACCGGTCCAGATTCGTGTCGTCGGGTCACCATGGTAGTGATAAATATCGTAATGAAACTTGGTCATACCTGTCCACTGGAATCCGTTTTCATTGACTGCAGAATCTGGCCAGATCTCACCCATGCGAAACAGACCCTGATCCATAATATCACCCATGATATAGACCGGCTCATGAGAGATCACATCGGGGTCGGGAAACTGGGGCACTTTCAGCACTGTCCCGGGCCAGGTTGCATCAATGAGTCCATGGAGAAAGGCGTCATTGTTGCCGGTATAACTCAGACAGGATGCTGCAATGATGCCTGCGGCGCCACCGTTTTCTTTTTGAAGTATCTCCTCAGCAAAACACTGCTCCGCCTCATTGTACCTGCCAGCGAGACAGTCCATACTGTAAATAATGGGAAGCTTTTCCCCGTTTGACAGGAGAGACTTCATGTTACCGGTTCTGAAATTGGGATTTGCCCAGCCGTCAAGGAATCCATGATCGTAGTGATAGACCAGAAAGCATCCGTGGTTTATTATTGAAGCAATGGTATTCTCATCGGCATCCCAGGGAAAGGCAGGTTTCTTCAAATAAGAAGGTATTGCTTCGCCGAAACCGAAGACCGTATTGTTCCAGTTTGTCGGATTTTTGTCAGCCTCCGTGTGGTAGGCGCGCTCGACATTATACCCGATACTGTCGAGATGAATTGTCACATGCTCAACAGTCCGTGCAAAACCAAACTCCTCATAGCCGTTTAATCCGGCATTGGTCTGGAAATAGGCGCTGGCGAGAACAGTCGAGAAATAATCGGCCGATTGCGGCGGTTCCTTTTCAAAGCGTATAATCTTTTCAACCACATCCATAGCCTGGGATGCACTGGTCACCGATACCCGTCCCCGTGCCATCTCCGGTATATAATCACCCTGGCCGTCCATTGTTGCATAGTAGACATCCATCGGGTATGGCTTGAAATTGATATAGTTTCCTATTGGTGCAGGCAAATCGTTAAAGCAGCCTAAAAGCAAAAGATAACCGGGCTTCACTGTTGCTTTATTATAAAAATCATGGGCTGTACTTTTCATGGTGAGACTGTCCCAGGAAGACTTCGTCTCTATATGAACATCATACCCCTTCATTCTCTGCCATTCTGCAAGAGTCTCGGCCGCCTCTTTATAATCATCTTTTGTCAGAATCAAAACATCGTCTTCAAAATCTTCAATGGGATTTGCTGATTTTTCCGGTAACGCCTGCGGATTCACTACGATATTCTTCAGAAAAGTTACTGCATTTTTGGTCAACTGATGCAATTGCCTTTGTGAAACCTGACTGTGGTTTATTTTCACGGTCAACCTGGTAAATATTTTCAACTGTTTTCGGGCGGGATTAAACAGAACAGGTGCAATGTGTACCCGGGTTATCGGTATACCTTTATAAACAACAGTCTCTCCGGTAGACACGTTCGACAGGGGATAATCAGCATCTGCAGCATATACCCGTCGGTTTATTAAAAAAGCTTTGTGCATGTCAGTATAGGCATGTACCGCACCTGGTGAGGGATAGACACGTATATTCCGTAATATCACGGGAGCTTCCCTTTGAACGGTGTATGACACACCCCGATTTTTTCCGGCAATCACATTTAAAGCACGAACCGGCAGCGATGGCGAACCTGGTTTGCGAAGCTGTCCGAATCCGTCAATAGTAATGCTCCGCCAACTCCCTTCGCGGAAAGCAACATCATTGACATGCACGGTATTAACGGCAATGACAATGGTGGTCGAATACCTGCTCTGCTCAGTTATCGTAAAAGTAGAGGCATCACCTGACCGGCCGACCTGTATCGGGCGGGAAGTGCCGGCCAGCACCAGGAGCAGTGCGAGAATTGTACCTTTCAGTCTTACCATGTTGTAACCTTTATCATTTCCTTATAATAGGGTTTCCTGCCTTTTATGAGAGAGGAGGAGGGGGAAGGTGTATGTCCAGGGGTGCATCTTCATGATCCCCACCCTGTTTTTGCCAGCTGCTGCCGGCTGTTGCCTGTGACCATGACACACTCTGCTCATCCCACTCTTTTGTTACTTTACAGATATGGTAATCTGCACTTATCGGCAGTTCCACGGAGGCACCGAATTTATATATTTCCAGTTTTGCCTCAATAATGTTTGCTTCCTTTGGTATTGCTGAAACGTCAAATTTGATAGCCGCACGGGCTATTGCAAGGTCCTGCCCCCCTCAACGGACATACTTGCCGACAACGAGCATCCATGAAGTGTGGTCGTTTACATCCGGATACACTTCACACAGTTTGTCATTACCTATGTATACATCCCGGCAGCCGCTGTACCCGTTCGATCCGTTCTGCAACACAACGGTTGTTTGTGCCCATACAACAGTAACCGTAAGTATGAATGTCAGGAAAACGTCTTTTATAAATTTCATATACCCTCCATATAGTTGTCATTTCGAAGGAGTAAAACGACTGAGAAATCTGAGTTTTGGGTAAGTATTTTGGTAAAAATCAAGATTTCTCGCTTCGCTCGAAATGACAATTTTCCTTGCCTGGCGTTTTAAATAGCATAGCCTTACAGTGCAACTAATAATAGCAATCCCTTATTATCGATTCAAATAACACAATTTGCTGACTATCTTGGTATTACCATCCTTTACATTTACTATATGCATACCCGGTGTTAACAGCAGCGGCATTTTATACCGCTCTGTATCACCACTCATGGAAAATGAGATTATCTTCTGGCCATTCAAGGTAAAGACCTCAACACTTTTCTGCAGATCACCCGTCACCTTCAACCATACGGCATTGTCTCTCCGGATGAACTGCATACCTGCGGTATGGTCAGGCTGGACAATGTTTGCCCCTGTCGCATCAGTACTGATAACCAGTTTGGGTCGCATGGTCGCATCCGAATATTCCGATGAGCGATAATAAGCCGCTCTGCTTCTGTCATTCGTTGACGGAAAGATAACGATAAAGCCGTAATTTGGTTTACTGTTATTTATCATTGCCAGAACTGCCTCGGTCACGTCGAACTCTTCCCATACATTCTTCTGTGTATTGGTATTAACAAACACCGGCGGCTTGGAAAAGTCGCCTCCCGGACTTTTCCATGGGAAGTTCCATGTCACTGAACCTTCCTGCCAGTCACTTTCAAGAAGGTAACAGTGTTTTGTATCAACTTTATATGGATGCATACTGGTTACATACAAAAAGAGACTCACTTTTGTAATATCATTCGGTATCGAAACACCGGTTAAATCAAATTTTATTGCCGCCCTGTCCCACAGGATTTCATCACACCCCTGGTCCGGTCACAATCGATGATGATAGCCGCATATAAGCGTCGTTTTATCACCAAAATTTGAATTGATGAAACCCTGCTCCTGGCCTGTTGATATATGAGCGTCTACACAGCCGTTATACCCATTCAGGCCGTTCTGTAAAACTATCTCTTCGCCACTGGCAAAGAAACCACATACAATTACAGCGAGTCCAGCCAAAATCGCTTTTTCAATATTCATAATTTTCTCACCTCTCACATGTAAAAACATTCGTTCTCTGCATTGAAATGCAGGCATTACTCTTTATTTACCTGCATGTTACAATGGAAGCAAACTGCTACTTATAAATCGCAACCTTCCTTTTGACCGTAATATTGTCATCCGTGATCGTTACAATAAAAAGTAGCGGCATGGACGGCGGACTAATGTCAACAGCAGCCGTTACCGGATACTGTGAACTGCTCGCGTTATAACGTTTCCTTTATTCCAGATACTGATAATGTGGATACCTTGTGCTGACAATTGCGGCATCAGATATCTCTCTACCCCATTTTCAATAGGAATCACAGCAAGCTGCCGTCCACTCGGGCTATGGATATACATCACCGAACCTTTCACATCAGGTACATGCAGCCAGTATGTTCCATTACAACCGGTAATAAAGATGCGATTATAATCTTGACTGTTCAGTTTCTCTATATCCGTATTATCACCATTAATAACCAGTTTTGGCCGCATATCGATTTTTTCGTTTTGCGCGGAGTAAACCATAATACCCCTGCGATCGTTATCGTCAAACTTGATCAGAAAGCCAAAATTCTGCGATGGATTCTGTACATGCTCCTTCACGACCTCGGTAACGTCAAAAGACTCCCACTCACCAACAGTAGTATCTTTCTGACTCGAGGAACTGAGTGGATTAGCTTCATCAAAATCTCCACCCTCAACATTCCAGGGATTTTTCCAATTGGCATTGTTTTCTGTCCACGCTGACGTTACCCGGTATATTTTTTTCGGTCCGTTTCGCATATTGTAATCCCACATGGCATCTATATCAAAGCAATCGTAGGGATATATGTACAGAATCGCACTTTCCACGGCAACATCATTTATCGGAGTACAATCGAACTTAATGAGCGCCCGGCCCGTGTAAACTTTCCCGCCCATTCACGACAGGCAGGTGTCGGAATACACATCGAACCGGTCGGGCATATACTCCTGCATAACCAGCCCCTCTTTGGCATACCTGAGAATCCAGGTGTCCTGGCAGCCGTTGTACCCGTTTAATCCATTTTGCAAAACAATCTCTTTTGCCGATACGGTTCCTATACAAATCAGGAACAGAATACTGAGTACTTTTTTCATACACCTCTCCTTTTTATGCTCTATTATCGTAAAACACTTACTTTTCGTTTGAACGTTTTACTATTACTCACGACACGCAGTATATACACACCATTACCGAATGTTAACGGTATGGTTTTCCATACCTCCTTCTGATCGATTGCAGTCGTTGCAACAGCTCTCCCCTGACAATCGGAGATTGAACACAGCCCGGCCGCCGGTGACAGTATATGCAGCATATTTCCCTTCTGTACCGCCTGTATCCGGTTTGTTTTAACGGAGAGCGGAACTCCCTCTGTACCGGGTACTCCAGTCGCACCATACTCAATGATCACCTGCGGTTTATACTGTTGAAGGTTCGACTCCGGTTTCGCCGATACAAAGACATATCCCTGATATACCGTGTCAGTGCCCAGATTCTTATGGCTGTCCTGTGGATTATCCATAGCCGGTCTGAGCATCACCCCATGGTTCCGGCCCGGATCATCAACAAAAAACTGTACCATTTCTGTTATATCATACTCCATCCATGTATTTACCGGACTCTCCGTGAACCAGCAGGTATCACCAAAGAGTGCATCATAATCGCCACCGGGTGTACTCCATGTTTTCCAGGTCGTAGTTGTTCCGCCTGCCTGCCATGGTGACGTTATACGATACACTGCATGCCTGCCGACCCACCGGCTGTGATACTGTCCCAGTTCCAGAAAATCCTCGCAGCAATAAACACGTAATTTTGCGCTGTTAATAGTCTCCCCTGACGGGATTACTGATGTTAAATCAAATTTCATGGCCCACCGGGCTTCTCTCCGTAAATTCTCCCCTCAACAGCAGTAATCGGCTACATCCGCCTTAGTGGTATTCGATCCGGTCCAGGGATCATCCCACACCCAGGGATGCTTTGTAGTATTCGGTCCGAATTTTGCATTATGGGCATCGTTGCCATAGTTATCAGTCTGAAAACCGTTGTAGCCGTTTTCTCCCTGAATCAAGGTGACTATCTCCCCCGATGCTACCGTTAGAATACCAGCCGCACACACCCATGTAACCATTCTTCTAAAAACCATCACACACCTCGTTACTGTATATTAATAACTCTCTTCATAAAATTATTCTTTTCTGTTTGTAAAAGGACACACACTATTCCTTTGACACAATTCACCTTTTTTATTATCCACAGGTTTGCCTGTTTAATCTTAAATTCATCCAGCGTTCTGCCACGAATATCCATTATGGTACATGTGCCACAAGCAGGCGATAACAGGGCTAAACCTCCTTTTGTCACAGTTCTTACTTTAAAATTTTCCATATCACCTGCCGGCACCCTGGCAATTTCAGTGATATCTGTCGTATACCTCACCGTCAGCCTGGGCCGGTATTTTTTTGCAGAGTCTGTTGCTGCTGCAGAATGATAGGTCATAAGCTGTGCCACCGTATCACCCACGCCATCAAGGTACACCGAACTGTCAGCTACCATCACAAGAAAACCATAATTGACTGACGGATTTTTAACAAAGTTCCTGACCGCACTGGTAACAGTATATTCCTGCCATCCCATGCCCCGATCTTCATAGTAAAAAGTATCCAGTCCCTCCCGTTCAAAATCACCCATATAGTTCTTCCACGGATGCGTTGAGTCTGCGTTGAAGGCTGTCCATGGCGTTGTTATTACATGCACACTTGTCTTTCCCGTATCTATCATGGTGACACTCTGTTTGCATTTGTATATCGATAGAGTCGCTTCAAGTATCGTTGCATCTGTCGGTATCTCACCGGTTAAATCACATTTTATTGCCCACCGGGCAACACGCCTGATCGCGTTGCCTCAACAGCGAAATTCACTGACATCCGCCGCAATATCATTTTTACGGTTGAGTGCATTATTGGGCCACCAGTTCAGCGGTGTCTTTTCCACATGGCCGGCATTGGCAATTGTCACGCTCTCATACCCGTCATAACCATTTTCACCCTGAATAAATGTTTTGGTTATTTCACCGGCCATACTACAACAAGCCAATATCAGTACTCCAATAATTACCCTTATGGTAATCAGCCAGTTTGTCATTGCGGGGAGTGAAACAACGAAGCAATCTTCTTTACCAAAAGTAACAGCATGAAATTTCTTCAGCCGCTTACGCCGGATCGCAATGTCAGTCATGTTATTCAAATTAAAGGTAATGATTTTAATAATATTGATCATACTAATCCTCTATTTAACAACCGTAACCATCCTTGTATTCCCGCTGCCGCCATGCGTTACCGATACCAGATACGCACCCGGCAGTATCTTTAGCGGTACACTGACCCACTTATTACAACCGGAAAGAGTACAAACTGCAATCTTCCTCCCCCGAACATCTGAAACCCTTACCAAACTTTCACTTAAATTCGGTACCCGCACCTGTATTGTACCATCTGCCTGTCTGACCTGAAAATCCGTACAACCTTTTTTGTGAGCAATAGCAATCCCTGTTGGATCCATATCATAGGTAATCACCAGCTGCGGCCTTAAAGAGACATCAGATGCTTTCATCGAATGAAATTTTCCGACCTGCGCCACAGTATCTTCCTTGGGATCGGAGGCGCTGTAGCAATGGTTGGGATTATCCATTGCAACACTGAACATGATTCCATAATTCTTTGATGGTTCATTCACAAAATCCTGCACATGCGAGGTAATATCAAACTCAAACCAGCCTGTTTCCAGTGTTTGATACATTGTATCGGCTCCTTCACCGGTATAATCGCCTCCCTTGTTGTTCCACGGTTTCAGGTACGTTGTATTTGTCACCTGACTTACCCATGCCCCATTGGTAATCTTATATGCCGAATACCACCCGTCAATTCTATGTGTTTTTTCCCAGGTATCATACCGGTATATTCTGAATTTCGCATCCAACACAGTGGCACCTTCAGGAATCTCATTTTCTAAATCAAAGTACACAGCCAACCTGGCTATTTTCCGCCACGGGTGGCCTCAACATATCATGTCGGCAATACAGGCTGCCTCACTGTTGGTCTCATGTATTGCATTGTTAATCCACCAGTCAAGCATCATTTTCTTACCGATATCATCGGTCGAATCAACTGTATCATAGTATGAGCCGATTGTCACGCTTTTGTAGCCATTATAGCCGTTCTGACCGTGGACAAAGGTCCTGGTAATCGGGTCAGCCCATGTGAGTTGAATTCCTGATAACAGCAGTAACGTTACTGTAACTTTTAAACTATGCATCTCTCTCTCCCTCGGTACTATTTTTTTATTAGCCAAACATTTAAACTCCTGCAAGTGCCCCAAAAAACAAACCTGTATTAAATATCAACCGCAAAATTTTTCGCTCCAACATGGTGAAGTATTGTAGTAATGGAGTAGTGGAGAATTGGGTTCCTTTCCACCACTCCATTACTCCTTCACTTCCTGTTGCAGGTGAATTTCCTGTCCTCCCGGGGTGGGGAGGGTATAACCCGGTACAGGACAGGAAATTACTGCATGAACATATTCTATTGGTATCCGGCAACAAGAGGAATTTCCCGCTCTCCCAGCGCGGGGGGGGATCCCATTGAAGAGCAGGAAATGTTTTCTCAGGAGATACGCGATTATCTCCTGATGCCTCTTGTTATACCAGAACAATTTTTTCTCCTTTTTTAATTATAAGAGGAATTTCCTGCCCTTGCAGCGCGGGGGGGGATCCCATATTCAAGGGCAGGAAATGTCTCTCAGGAGATACACGGTAACCCGCCTCCTGATACCTCTTGTTATATTCAGACAAAGGAATTCTCCTCTTTATTGGGGAACTACAGCGATTTTCTGATTGTACTGTATCTTATCCCCGATGACTTTTATTACATACATACCTGCGGAAAACGGTTTTTTATCACAGACAATGGTATACCCGCCTGATTCCGCAAACGATTTTTCAATCTCCAGCAATTGCCGTCCCTGCATACTAAAAACCGAAATCTTGTATTTCCCACTTCCTGGTACAGTTATCCGGATACTACCCGATCTGGCAATTTCAACAGCCATGATTACATTGACGCCATGACCGTTCATATTTTCAATGGTAGTCCCATCACATAACTCCGGCTGTTTTTTAAGATTCAATGCATCCAGAGCAGCCTTGAAATCAGTGAACGATCTGCTGGAATGAAGGATTTCCTTATTCGGGCTCACCAGTCCATAGGTTGGTGCTGCACCGGGAAACTCCTTTTTCAGATTATAGAGGCTGTCCATGTTGTCCTCTACGCAGAGCATGGGAAAGATCCCGCCCAGAGAATCCTTGTATTTGGCCTCCATAGGATCGTGATAGATATTACTGCCAACCATCATTACCACCAGCTCTCCCTTGTTGCATCCATATTCCTCGTAAATGTCGTTCAGTTTAGGCACCGCCCCCCAGCAGATTATTCAATTGAGTGTCACAAAATCATAGGCGATATATTTCCCCTGCTTGACATAGGTGTTCATATTGTGCCAATTGCCGTCAAGATCGATATAGTTGATGTCCGGAGCTGGATCAGCAGAGAGTACCGCTGTAATTCCCACTACTACAATCAATCCCGCAAACAACTTCATTCCATTTCTCTCCTCTTTATTTCATTAAAACAAGTTGCTTAACAAACTTCTTATTACGCCCTTTAATCTGCAGGAAATAGATGCCTCCAGACAATGCTCTGCTATGTAAATCAACAGTATAAGCACCGGCTGTATATTTTCCGATTTTGAATTTTTCAACCAGCTTTCCGCTCATATTATAGAGACCCACTGTGTAACTGCCATTTCCTCTTACAACGAGATTAACCCTCCCGGAACTAATCTTTCTTATCGATAAGTGGTCACCATCTGCTTTCGCCGGAAAATTATTATTGATTTCATCTTCAATCGGTGTAGCATCGGAAAACTTTATTTTGGAGGCCGGATCACCAAAGAGCATGGTAATTGCCATACAGTACCTGATATGATGCTCTTCCACGAAAGGAATGTTATCTTCGTGACTGTCGGCATTCATATCACCAACCAGTTTTATATTTTCAGAAACATAGGCATCCCAGAACTGAAGATGCATACGTTCGCTGGGACCGGTTAACCCTTCCCCCTTATAAGGTGCATAGCCCCAGGCAGTATTGAACACACCACCCCAGGCACCGTACCGATTGGCCGCGGTCAGGCGCTGAGAAATATTTGCCTCCGGATTCACAGCAGATCCATTGAGGCACGCCTGAGAATAGACAAAAAAGTAATTGGTATTATTAATCTGATCCGTATGAACCGGAACATCAATATCAAGACCGTGCTCCCAGTTGCCGTGCCCGAGGTGGTTGATATATCCGTATTTGTTTGAATTGATCTTTTCAACCATCTCATCAGCTTCCCAGCCCATGAGGTCTAGTTCCGGGGGTTTCGGTGGGGGCATATAGTTACACACATCAGCATCAAATAAATCTGTTTTGTTAAGACCCTGTATCTCTTTCAATCCTTTTGATTCACTGCAGCCATCCCAGACAAGCATGATACTGTTTTTGGCATACCACATCTCTTTGTCATGCTTTTCAGCATCAAAAATTGCTTCCCCGGCAAGGAGCACCTCTCTTGTATAAGGGTGATTACTCTGCTCATAGGTAAGTATCTTATAGACAGCATTAGAAATATCTTCCGCATTACGGGAATAAATTCGGCCTATTGCTACCTCCGCCATCATATCAGGGATGCCGCCATTTTCACCATCATCCCATTCACCGTATTTTTTCGCATGCTCCTCATCGGATTTGTTGAAATTATAGTCACCGTCAAGACACTGATTGTAAAAATCCGTCAGGCGATAGCCACCGATAGTGGCGTCAGGGACTATGCTTATATAGAGTTTCTTCGACAGCATTGTAGTTTCATTGCTACCCCCATGGGCCCCGGCCAAAAAGACATACCTTGTCTTCCAGTTATTGTATGCACTCTTTATAAACTCACGAAGTTTCACTTCATCATCTTCTCCGTTTACCGAAGCAATAGCCTCCTCGTAGGGGACTATCTTTCCGGTAAAGCCCTGTGTTTTCCGGAAATCGAGAAGGTCGCAAAGGGATGGGCTGATTGATGCGTTTATTACTGCATCCCGGGCAATGATAAGGCAGGTGGCATCTTCCCTTGTTCTGCACAGGGTGCTTTTACAGGGGACAGTCGGTTCACGGCTGGTATACGTTGTAATCATCTCCGGATTTTCAATACCGATACGCTCCGGAACAATCAGCTCCGGTCTTACTGCGAGTTCCCGTATATGTGCCCCGGGATCTTTTTTAAGATAAACTGCCACTTTCAGGCCGGTACTCTGAATAACCTTTCCGGATTTGGGAAAAAGGGCAACAGGAAACAGATTAATAAAGGCGATAGAAACACCATACTTCTTCTGGATCGTCACAAGTTTGTAATTATTTCGTGGATATGGTTTATCGGAATTATAGATTTCAGGATTCGGAACCGCTGGCGTGTAAGGAATTGAATAATCCAAGGGCCGCGGTAACTGGCCATATTCAATAATGTGTGTACCTGCTATCTCCCGGGTAACAAGCGATTTTGTCTCTATACGGTCGATAGTATATCCCTGGGGCAAAACGAGCTTTACAGGTACAAAAGGGACCACAGGCTCTCCTGCCTTTGATGAGTGCAGAGCGTTACCCATAGAAACACGCTCGCAATTCATCGTACCTACCTTTGTATGCTTCAGCCTGACCATTGATACTTCCGGCATTGCATACTCCAACACAATCTCACTTTGTGAGCTCTCAAGGGAACGTACCAGGACAGAATTTGACCGTGATGCTTTCGGCAAAGCCTGTGCAGGCTTCCATCTACCGGCCGGCGCTGAAAAAACCTGGCCCAAACTAAGCAGTATAACTATAAGGCTTCCAAACAGTTGTCTTGGTATTGTGCAATTTCCCATCAACGTCATTCCCTATTCATGATTTTCTTCTAAAACTCCCCGGAAGGGGTGGACAGTAGGTATGGGGAGGGAAGGTACTGCCTGTCCAACCCCTTTGGGAGTTTTTAACAACGGAAATTTTGATTTTCACTTCTTTCATAACTGTATTTTTATTTGTACTCCCGAAAAAGAGGCTGACAGAGGTTGTGGGGAGGGGGATACCCGCCTGCCCAGCCTCTTTGGGAGTTTTTATTTTCCGATTCCTTTTTTATGCATAACAAATTTCTTCACAACTGAATTATGGCCGGAACTTCCTTTCAGTATGACCACTTTTCCGGCCAACTGCCCAAGGTTACAGGCCACCCTGTGATTGCCACGGCTAAAAACCTGATCACAGATCGCCAGAAGCCTTTTACCGTCCAAAGAATAAGCATGTAATGTATAATGACCTTCATTCGATATATAAAGCTCAATAGTGCCGGCAGTAATGGCATTGATAATCATCCCCTCTTGACAGATAATATTATCTGCCGGTACCGGATCGGATATCATGGTTTGGTCGATAGGGTACTTTTTAAGAGCCTTTGATAAATCGTCATAGTAAGAATTATATGCATCATAATTCTCAACGATCTTTCTATCCGGTGCAATCACCGCAACGGTGGGGAATGCCATACCGCCGCCATTGATATATTTCATTATCACATCACCGGCTCCTGCACTGCCACTCACTGACGGGAATATCACTCCCTCTTTTTTGTCATACTCGATAATTTCACTGTCTGTACCATTCATATACAGCTCAAGCACAATCAGTCCTGCACTGTTTTTGCTGTATTCCGTATACACCTCATTGAGATCACCGATCGCAAGAAGACACCCGCTTCACCCCATGAGGGTGAGGTTTATCACCACATACTTGCCCGCATCGAGATATTCAAACAGGTGGTGGGTGGCACCTTCTACATCTGTCAAGGTAAAATCAATTGCTTTATCAACATTCACCTGTGCTGTACTCAGCAGTACCAGCCCCAGAACGAAACTCATTAACTTCTGCATCATTTTAGCCAACCTTCTCTTCATCGTTTCCCCTCCACATTTCACTTTTCAATCAGAGCGTATAATCCCCTTTTCCGCTGAGCTCTCTTTTTTTGATAACTTCCTTTATTACAAGAAGTTATCAAATCAAGACTACCCTGCGGTTACTCTTCACTGAACTGAAATGCAAGGAATAATCTCTAATTAATTTGTGTCAATGTGTTTTGATGATTACTCTCTTGCCCCCTTCACATAGGTTATCTGTTTATCGCAAGCTTCTTTATTGCTATGCGTCCTTTTTCATTTTCTATCGTTACCACATACATTCCCGGTGAAACTGTTTCCTTGATATTTATTGTATTCACACCTGCATGAAAATCCCTCTTCTCAGTCAGAACCAGCCGCCCTTTTGATGAATAAAGTGAACCGGTATAGGTATCGGCATCAGGGATGTTTATCATAATTTTTCTGTTACCAGCCGCCCGAATTGTTATTCCCTGCCCTTTTTTATCTTTGATCGTATTCTCCTTTGTTATCCCTGTAGCACCAATTCCGTAACTCTTCAGCACTATATTCAGGCTGTCCACGCAGGGATTATTGATACAGGCCGCCTGATCATCAAGATCCTTTTCTACAATTTTTCCATCGGGCCGAATCAGGCATATTGTCGGCACCCCGAATATCTCTCCGTTACCGTAGACATACCGGAGATCATCTCCTCCCTGATCCCTGCTGATTCCCGGATACTTGACATTGTGCTCATTTTCCCACGCAATAGTCTCTTCATCGGTCGTGTTGCAGAATGCCGCCAGTATAAATAAATCTCTCTTGTTCTCACCGAAATCCGCATATGCCTTGTTTAATCCTGCTTTCCCGGTCAAACCCTTGACCACCAATTCGCAGGAGTATCAATTTTTGCCCGTAAAGCTAAGCAGCACCCATTTCCCCGCAGTAAGGTAATCATCATACAGGTTGTGGGTAATACCGCGAGCATCGGTCAAAGAAAAATCTATTGCCGAGTCTATCTTAACATGCGCGTGCGTAAAAGCAGCACAAATGCTAAGTACCACAAACGCGAACATAACTCTTTTCTTCATACCTACCTTCCCCCTGTTACAGTCAACTGCAGCTGTATAAGCCCGTTATTTCCGGTACCGAAAAAGAACGTTCTGTTTTCAACCGGAGTAATACAATGTATAGTCCCCGCATTGACAAGCACATCGGTGTTGCCGCCGTTATAGGCAAAAGCATGCTGCGTACCGATTCTATAAATCGTTCCGTCACCGACCGTGCCGACCCATTTATTGATCGTTGCATCAAGGCCGATACCAATTGATGCCATATTATAGGTATCTATTCCCTGCGTACTGTTATCGTACTTTGTCCATATACCGACCCCCTTGTCCGTAATGAAATTGACCAGGCCATTTTTTGCCGGCATATAACAATTACCCTCACCTATAACTGCCACACCGCGTATCGTATCTTCAATCCCGCATGAGTCGTCTCCCTTGTAATACACACTCCACGTGGTATCGTTAAAAATGTACAGGCCGAGGCAGGAGGTTATAAACTTTCTGTTATTGCAGCTGACAGCAATACCGGTGATATAATTCTCCGGCAGCACCGTTGACGTATCATACACACACCACTCATTGGCCTCAGGATCGTATTTTGCACACCCCTCAGCAGTACCAACCCATACAATACCGCTGCTTTCTACTGCGAGGGCGGTAATGACAGGGCTAGGCAGATCGTTGTAAGCACCGGGCTGCACAATGGTCCAGATATTCCCGTCCTGCAGATTCGCGAGGCCGTGTTCCGTGCCAATCCAGAGACTGCCGCCGGGATCAACTGCCAGCGCATTCACCCGGTTGTCCGGCAGGAGTGAACTCTCTTCATTATAGATTCTCCATGAAGTTCCGTCAAAGGAAGCCAGACCTGAATCCTGCGTCCCGACCCATACCACGCCGCTGCTGTCAACCACCACTGCGCGTACCGTGTTTGACGGTATATCCGAATTGGCAGTTGTATAGGCAATCCAGAACATCTGGGCAATTACTCCGGTAGTATCCGCCGATTTCACACTGAAATCATCTGTAAAGCGCACCGGAGATTCTGTGGAATTCTCCCTGCCGAAATAGATTCCCGATACTTCACAGGGCGGTAATGAATCGAACAGAAACGAGTACATATCGTTTTCATGGAGTATAGCCACTTCAGAGAACCGGCGGTAATACCCGGTACCCGGAATATATACATACCCGTCGGTCAACTCAACCGAATCGGAGAAACTCAGGTACACTGCACCCGCCTCGTAGAGTGTCCCTGAAATAAGGTCGGTGGTATCGAGGGTACCGGTAATGCCGGTAAGCAGCAACCGCTTCCTGCTGTGCAGATTGAGCGCCTGGATATTGTAATGCGTTTCAGAATCACTCACTGTAATGGAGAATCTGCCGTTTTCATCGGTAGTATCGGTAAGGGAATCTGGTATTGACTGATCCGTTACCGGGTTGTAGTCTGTAAAGACCAGTTGCACCTGGGTATTCGGTACGGGTGTACCGTTTTCATCATAGATTATGCCTGACGCAACAGGATTGCCGACATCGGTCGCAGAACCGCCGTCGGCAACACCAGGCATACTGCAATTAAAATGTAATCCCAGCAAAACCAGGAGTAAAAAATATGTGCCCCACCGTCTCATTTCTTCTTCCCCCTCTTCCTTTCCACCCGCTGCATGGGAAACAGCTGCATACCGATATGGTACACTTTTTTATCATTATTGGTGTCCCCGGCAATTATATCCAATATCCGATTACGCACGTTATCAAGCTCCAGCTTGATTTTCTGAAACGCCTCCTCCGAAAAGCTCCCGGAAATTGCCCGGAAATACCGTTTGTCTCCCTTGAACGTATCAAGCGCTTTCTTGCTGTTATCAAGCATTGCTTTATGATAGGAATAGGCACCGATACCGTTGATCTCCGGGCCGGTGGATATTATCGGATCCGTTACTGAATAATAACCGTCTGTTCCCTTTGTAATAAGCCCGAGCTCTTCAAGAAGCTCAACTGCTTTCTGCGCCTGCCGCACACTTATTTTCGGTACAATCTGCTCGACAAGAGTTTCATAGTCACCTTTGAACTTATGGGAATAGATATATTCACGTATAGTTACATTATACCATTTAGAAAAATATTCATACTGACTTTTCTGAATCTTCTGAACAGGCGAGCGGCGGACAAATCCGGAAAGCTCCTCAAAATATTTCTGCTTCTTTGCAGCAGTTTTCGCCTGATTAAACAGTACTAAACTGGTAAAATACTCGGTCTCCCGTTTGGATAAATCCAGCGCTCTTGCAAACCTGGCAATACTTGCAGGAGAGAGGTTCTTCTTGCCGTTAACAACTTCACGATAGAAATTAGGCCCTTTCAGCCCTGCTTTGGCCAGAAACGTACGGTAGGAAAAGGATGTATCCTCAGCCTTCTTATACTGATAATAATCAGCCAGAAACAGTCGAAAATCGGTATAGTTAAAAATTGAATCCATAGACTGAAAATACACCTATATTATTTTTAATGTATAATACTACATATCACAAGAGACTGTTGAGGGTTGCAAAATACTCTTTATCATTCTGAGTGCTCATATCTGCTGTATTAAACCAGAAAATAGTCTGCCTGCCGTTACTGGTGAAACAAAACTATACAGGAATTTTTTTGGTTTTGCAGGGATAGATTTTCCCCTCTCGCGCTTCGGCCTTTTTAATTAATTCTTTTTTCAGCAGCTTCACACCTCTCTCCACCCTTTATTGTTCAGCATCTCTCAACACACTATTATTACTGTAATATACACAAAAATTTTGAAAATGTGGTAATTTATTTTAAAAATAGAGTACATGCAAAATCAGTCAAAATATCCATAACATTTTGAATTATAATATATTACATACATAATGCTGTTTTTTTTATTCGAAATAAAATTAAATTTTATATTAAAATAGAGTGGCTTTTAAAGAACAGCATAATCCGGTTGTTTGTTTTATCGTGCCCGCTTTTCGCTATTCAATATGCTCTCCAAAGTACACTTTATATAGATATAGCAACTGTTTTCATAATAATTCAACATATTACAAAAAAAACTCTCTATACAGTGTAAATAACAGTTGAAAACACCCTTTATGAAGGGTGTATTTATACTACAAAGAAATGTTATAAGGTGATTATGATACTTAAAGCCAAGTAAAGTTATCAGGGGTTTAAGGTGTTATGAAAAGTCATTTCTTGTGAAGATGGCCGCACGAAAGCTTATCGGGAAAAAGAACTATCCTGAGGAAATCATTATTTGTAAAAATTTTGAGGATTAACGGTTCGATACAATCTATTACGGCGCACTCCCCAACGTACAGGAAATTGACTTTATCGCGAAAGATAAGAAGGGAACATTTTATAAATATCAGGTAGCAACTTCACTCACTGCGGAAAACACAAAACGGGAATTGTCAAACTTCGTTCTCACTGACCAGCACCTTGGCACCGGCAATAATGTCCTGCTGACTCTTGACGAGAAGGAAGAAGAGATTGTCTATAAGAACACTGTGATTCAGAAAAAGAATGTATTAAAGTGGTTATTGCTGAATGAGATATAACATTAAATACTGATAGTACCTCATATCGATTCTTCTCTGAATCTGAATCACTATAAAAAGAGGTTACATCCGATTAAACTGATGTAACCCAAAAAGAAATATACTCATCTATTTTACGCAATTATTGACCAACCGCAATCCAGTCATTATCGGTAGGGGCGCATTCCCAAATTGTGGCCATTATTTATTCTCCATTCCATCTACAGCGGTTGCTAATTGAAAAAGATTATGCCATCTGCCGGCTTTATAGAATGAACGCAACATTATCATAGCTTCGGCATTTTCTTTCAGCCAGAAAATGCCATTCCCTTTCATTCGTAAATTAATAACGCGCCTAATGGCGCTTTCCATAGGGCCGCTTCCTATTGGTAATTTACAGTTACGTGTTTTGGCATATTGCATGCGATGTTTGTTGTTTTCAAAATACATCATCTCCCGTCTGATACGTTTACTACTTCTTCCTTTTGTTATCTCCCGCACCGCAAACACTACTTCGTCGACTTTTCCGTTCCATAAGTTATTCTTTTGACGGCTCACCCATTGCCGCCTGTGCTTCTGTGTCCACCCTTTTCGAAGATTTGCAACCGTATTGAGGTGCTCAACCGCATGATAAAAATCCACGACCTGACGTACTTTTGACGGATTTATTCCCAGTTTTTCCACAAGCGCCGGTATGCGCAGCCATATCCAAGGCGCACCGTCTGCAATAAACAAAATCCGTTGTGCGGCGGTAATATCAATAATTCCCAGATAATACCCCGGAAGCATGAATACGGCGTCCGGCCCGCTCATAGTCCCGTCTATCCAAGGGGCGATACTTCGACAAATCTTTCCATCGTCTTCTAATACCCATATATGCAAAAGTTTCGGTTCTTTCCAATCTGCTTGAAATCGGCGTCGTTTTTTAGCGGTCTTCTTGCCCTGTTTGGGAACTCGAGTTCGAATGCGCCCCCCATCGACCGAAACAGCACACCGCTTTCCCTCAACGGTATGTGATTTCAAAGCCATATCGGCTTGTTGTGCAATACGGGCTTTATCAGCAACATGGTAGGTTATTGAACGAAGTGTCTTGATATCTATATCGCAACCGCGCTGCTCAAGAATAAAAACAGCTTCAGAGAATGAACACATAGCAGCAGTCAATTGGGCAATATCACTTGCTGAAAGAGGTGTGTGATGAGCTATAACACCCAGAAGTGTCAGCTCCGGGTAAACCCCTCCTTTTTTTTCAGCCTTTTTATCTGATAATCCAGCCTTGCTATAATATCCTACTTCTATGGTAAAAGGCTCTCCTCGACAGGGATGTATCTTCACCGGGCGAACACCTTTGTTTTTCATACGAACCGGAGACTGTTTCATCAGCACCTTTGACTGCACCTTTAAATCTTCGCTCTCAAGAGAGTGTGCGACCACCGCCTCTGTCACGTATCCGGCAATACTGTCGGTGAGCGCCGCTATACGCTTTTCCGTGTCATATAATTGCTCCGCAGTGTAAACAACTGAGGAATCAGTAACGATTTTTTTTAACTCTGTAACTTTTAAATCAATAGCATCATGAATCCTTTTCGTTCTTTGTTCATTGGCAGTGTCCACTTTGACTTACTCCTTTTTATGATGTAATCCTCCTTTTCTGGCATAATCAAGATATGCCTGCAAAAGGTCGGTATTGAGTTTGCGGAATCGGGTATATCGTTTCATGCATTCACGAACGATTTTTAAATCTTCCTTCTTAACGAACATAGATGAACTCTTACCGTCTACGGTAAAGCTTAACTGATAATATGGGCCATGTTTTTGCGGCTTATCCGGGTC
>CAZIYW010000074.1:0-25653 GCA_964543525.1 uncultured Fibrobacterota bacterium
AACTTTCGCAATTTTCATGAAAATACGCCATATGTTGCTTAGGTCCACTCAATTCCACGCCACCAAATTTTTATAATTTTTGAATAATATGGTATTTAGCCTGTTTAACAACTTATGCGATTAAATGGTATAATCTCCCAATCCCTCTGTTTTCTCAAACCTGCAAAAAACAAAGCCCCGAAATATCCGATTTCAGGGCTTTTTATACGCTATCTGTTTACGGCATTCAGCTATATTTACTTAAAAATCAATACTTTACCTCTTTTTAAAGTTATCAACCAGATATTCATAGGTCATAAACC
Organism: uncultured Fibrobacterota bacterium; assembly: GCA_964543525.1. Lineage (GTDB taxonomy): Bacteria > Fibrobacterota > Chitinivibrionia > Chitinivibrionales > JANQEN01 > CBDVBE01. The sequence continues at coordinate 303 of CAZIYW010000074.1, forward strand.
GGTCCTTGCCATGGCCTACTATTGTCGAATCATAGGTCGGCGCCTGATTTTTCACCCATTGCAGCCTGCCGTCTTTTTTAACATAGTTAAGGAAATGCTGTTTGGGACACTTTTCACGCTCGACAAACATCAGAATTGTATCGCCACGGAGCTTCCAGGTACCCCAGTTTAAAAATTTCCAGTACTCTTTCAGTGTTTCTTGGGTCTGACCGTTCATTTCTTCAGATGAGTTGAATGTACCATCCTTTTTAAAAGTGAATCTTCTCTTCTCAAGGGCTTTAAATCCACCAGGAGGCACCCGCTGCCCAGACCAGGTACCTATCAGCCTGGGCCGTATTTTATTTGATCGTTTTTCATCCTCAACCAGTCGTGCGAAAGAGGTATCAAGATAAATTGCCTTATCTCTCGCCTGAATAAGCCAGCCCATGTTTGTAAAAGAATCGACATAGGCGATAATACTGTCAGCATATTGCAGCTGCAGACCGCTCAGCGCCTTCTTTCTATCATCAAATGTTTTACGTAATGAATCAACATACGGCCTGTATTGTTCCATAGTTTTTTGACTTTTGCTTTCAGCCTTTTCGAGGTAGAAGAATAGTGAATCAGCATATTTTTTAGCATAGGCGGAATTGGAAGATTTCAACGATGTTCGTGCCTGGTACAGGTTAACTTTTGCCGCGGACAGAATACTGTCGGGCACCCCTTTTGCCTCGAGTGCCTTGATGCGCATTTCAGCTTCATCAAGCTGCTTCTGACTCACACCACAACTGTAAAACAGCACAGAAACTGCAATGATACAAATTAATCCCCCAACAACTTTTTTTAGGGATACCATGATGGCGCCTCCTGTTTATGGATAAGATTATGAAATAGTACCACACATAAATTAATGTGTTTATAGATACAGAGTCAACAAATATAAACTTTCACGGCTTTTAATATCTGTTTTATATATACCGCTCCCGACAATCCTCTATTTTTGTATATTACTATTCTCTGCATATTTTCCGGTTCTGCAACGGGAGGCAACGATGTACCACGACTTTTCAGGAAAAACAGTTCTCATCACCGGCAGCTCACGGGGTATCGGACGGGCTGTTGCATTTCATTTCGCTAATTTACATGCAAGAGTTATAGTGCATTATAACCGCAACGGAGAAGCCGCTGAGCAGACACTGTCGGAGCTGCCCGGCGAAAACCATTTCTGTATACAGGCTGACCTGCGGGAGCCTGAAGCGGTTCGAGCAATGGTAGACGAAGCCGTTGACAAAGTCGGTCGCATTCATGTACTGGTAAACAACGCAGGTGTTTTCATTGAAGGCTCGATTGCGAACTGGACCTATGATGAATGGCTGGCGGTATGGGACATGACAATCAGGACAAACCTTATGGGCGCCGCCAATACCGCCTTCTGTGTGGTTAAACATATGATAGATCAGGGTGGCGGCAAGATAATCAACGTATCCTCCCGCGGCGCATACCGTGGTGAGCCCAATGCCCCAGCCTATGGCGCCAGTAAAGGGGGACTGAGCTCGTTCAGCCAGTCGCTGGCCAAAGCAGTCGCACAATATAATATCATGGTCTATGCCGTAGCACCCTCCTTCGTTGAAACAGAGATGACACTCGACCGGCTTGCCGATGAAGGTGATGCAATACGCGGTCAGAGCCCGCTCAACCGACTCGCCCAACCTGAAGAGATTGCGCGAACGGTCGCCTTTTTAGCAGGTGACGGTACCGATTTCCTTACCGGCGATGTAATAGATATCAACGGAGCTTCTTACTTGAGATGACAAGATGAATTACAAACCTCATACCACCATTTACAAAAATAAAGAAGTAGCAGCGGACCGTGCCGCGCAGTGGTTTGCCTTGAAAATCACCGGTATAATTGAACAACGGGGAAAAGCCGTCATCGTTGTTCCCACCGGCAGCTCACCGAAACGGTTTTATGAGGTACTTGCGGCCGATTACCGTGATACCCTGCAGTGGGATTCGGTATATGCTTTCAGCCTTGATGAGCTCGTCGGTTTACCAGACAGCCACCCCGCCCTGTTTCGCACCTATATGGATACCATCCTTTTCTCTAAAGTTAACCTGCCCGGAAAAAACATTGTTTTTCTCAACAGCACTGCAGAGGACATTGAAAAAGAATCCATCGATTTTGAAAAGAAGCTGCGCACCACAGGCGGGATTGATATCTGTATACTCGGTGTCGGCAGTGACGGCCATATCGGTATGAACTTTCCCTACTCCCCTTTTACCTCGACCACCCGTAAAGTCCTGCTCCCCGCGCATTCCCGCCCGAAAGAGGAGCTTTTCAATATCGGGGAGAATATTCCGTCACATGGTATAACTATTGGAATCGCGACTATATTATCTTCCCGAAATATACTCCTCCTTGCTGATGGGGAATCCAAAAAACAGGCTATCGAAAATCTTGTTGCCGGTGAGCAAACTGAAAAGTGGCCGGTGACTGCGTTGCAGGCTCATCCTGGGGTGCAGGTGTTTGTCTCTGATGATGCGGTTAGCGAGAAGGTTGCATCTCCATGCTGATACCTGACCACGAAGCACAATAAATAAATTACTATGTCAACACCTTCTCCAACCGCTTCTTCCACCTCTCAAATCCTTTCCTGTCTTCAGTATACTCATGCGGAATTCTGGAAAAATCGACCGGTTTCGTACGCAGATACCGATTTCTGTTCGAATCCTCAAACGATTTTATAACCGGCTCGATTTCTCTGAACTTTTCTCTCAGCTTTGACGGATTTTTCCCGACATGCCACACATAGGTCGCAAGCTCTTCACTGTGTACTTCAAGGACAAAATGGTAAAGTAACGGGCCTTCCAGAAGGAATAGAAACGAAAAAGGCCTGCTTGCTATTCGCAGATTGAACCTGTCAAGCACATGCCTGTTTGATAAATAATGCAGGTGTGACGAGTGGATTTTACTCCTGTCAAATATCTTCTTTAAACACTTCTCTGAAGATATCATTTCTGTTTTAAATTTTTTATATATATCGTTAAACGCGGTTATCTCGGATCGCGTTTCCAGGGGAGTTTCACAGAGACCGGCAATGTATTCATCGATTCTTTTATTTTCCAGCGCCAGCCCTATCTCTTCACAGACAAACTTTTCAACATCAGGGGATTTAGCCCGCAGAATCCTTGCACGTTCAATGAGACCGTCAGGCTGCTCGGTTATTTCCATATCAACGGTTACATCGATTGCGTTCTTACCGATAATACGTTTTAACAAATCCTTGACTGATAAATACTCCGGACGAATCGATGTATGCCGTAAACGGACATACATGTCCCTTTTAATCTCTTTTATAAACGCAGTAAAATACACCTCTCCCCGATCGAATGCCAGATCGTCAATAGTGACTTTAAAAGAAGACTGAATCTCCCTTTTAGTATATTCAACGATCGGAGCAGTTTCTTTTTCTTCCTTTTTGTATTTATGATAACTGCTCCATGGCGGCTCTTTTACAACAGGCGCGGGTGCAGGTTCCGGTTTCAGTTCAGGTATCAAAATCCTTTCAGTACATCGTAACAGATAATCCGTGCTTAAACTGAGAAAGGATACGGATTGCACTTCAAAGGGAAAGGCTGACTGATTTTTAAATTCAATCTGAGAACCGTGATAATTGACAATCTGCACTGCCAACCGCTTTTGCTCCTCGAAATAGCGGACTATCCTGACTTTCCAATAAGTACCCGGTTTAAAAATTGAAACCGACCTATCCAAACCGAGAGCACTTGTTGGAATAAAAGTCACTTTGTCAAAATACACGCGATCTTTTTCAAGCTTCATTACGATTTCATGCATACTATACCATAAACCTGTTTATCTGCGTTTATTCCCAGTGTCACAGTCCACTGCATCCGTGAAATCCCACACTATTTCAATAGTCGCGGACATATCCTGGACATGTATCGTGTTGTTGCCTGTCGGCCGATCTTCCTGAAAAGCACCAAAGGCTGCATTGTCATCAGACCCATTGGTGCGGATGAACCAGTCCGTGATATGCCGGACGATGTATTCCTCTGAGATATCAGGATAATCAACATGCATCGTCGATAATTGCCCTGCCAAGACAATTATACTACAGCAGAGAAATTAAAATAATCTGTGGCGATTGAAAGCGTCTATTACCCAACCTGGTAATGTACTGAACAAAACTGAGTGAGCTGAATACACGCTTACTCATACTCAAGTGCATCTGAAGTGTGATTGGGAGAACTGTTTCTCCGGCTTTTCTTCAGGAAAGCCGTGGATACTGCATGCTCCGCATTAAAAAGTATGTATATTCCAGGCCAAGAATTGTATCGTGGCCTTAAATTTTAGCCCACAGAACTCTTTCGTAAACTATTTTATTTAAAGGCTGTCCGATAACTACCTTTTCATAATCATTGGGCTACGCTTTCAGGCCGGAATCTATTGTGAAATAAAGCCTGGATTCACGCCTGAAACATGCTGGAATGACAGTATTACCAGTTTCTGGACTATTCCAACTTATGGCAAATAATTAATCAACCAATAGATACAATAGAGCAGGTAAGGAGGAAAACAATTATGCCACATTCTTTTGAAGAACTGAAAAAGCAAACAGTTGCACAACTGCGGGAGATAGCTTCGGGCATAGACCATGAAGCGGTAAAGGGGTATACGCAATTAAACAAGGAGCACCTACTCAAAGCAATCTGCACCGCGCTCCATATCGACATGCACCAGCATCATCATGTTGAAGGGATTAATAAAAGATCAATAAAGGATAAAATCAAGTCACTGAAACAGCAGCGTGATCAGTATCTGGAAGCACACGATCATAAAAACCTGAAAATTATACGGAGTAAAATTCACCGTCTGAAAAGAAACCTGCATAAAGCGACCGTGTAACGAATTCCTTTACGGGTATAGAATACTATACCCATTATTCTTTTCCTCCGAAAGGGGCATATTCCATGAAGGTACATTATCGTTTTCATGTTATCCTGTTCACGTTTCTCATACTGGCCTGTGCGAAACCGCAAAGAGATAAAAAACCACCCGAACCGGCAGAATCATGTGTACCTCCCAACGGTGTCTGTTTTGTTCGTGAAATGGATTTTATTCCTGAGATTGACACCTGGCCTGCCTGCACCACAAAGGTATCCGAAGACCTTACCCAGGAAATGCTTGCAGCATGGTCAAAAAAACTGCCGGAAATCGAGAAGCTGGTAACCCCTGAACTCGCCCGCTCGCTTTCGCAATGGGCGCAGAAACAGATGAAAGGGTATGACTCTATTCCTTCTCTGTCAAAACTTACTTTCAAACCGGTCCGGGAGTATAATAACCTGAATAAAATCGTCTATGAAGCCACGGTTGATACGCTGCCAACACATATAAATATTGTCACCCGATGGCTGGTGATATATGTACTCTGGGACATTCACAGTGATTCGGTTATTCGAACAACCGTCACAATCAGAGGTGAAAAACTGGAATAAAATATGCCTCACACGGGGTGAGGTCATATAAATCAGACATCTAATACCAACCGCTCAATTTATGTCTTTATGATTTTAAGGCATCGGCAAATATTTTACTCAGGTCAATGTGATGATACGGTTTCTTAATAAAACCAAGCACCCCTTCCTTCTGTAATGCCCGCATATCATTATCACGACTGAAGCCCGACGATAACAGAATTTTCACCTCAGGCTTTATCTGTTTCATATTCCTGAAGCTGTCGTCCCCGATGGAAACGAACAGTATATCGTTATATCGGGTTACGAATTGAAGAAGCCCTTCAGACCCCGTATTCTTTCCAAGACATCCGTACAGGGACAGGCAAAGCATCAATATTATCGCGACAAATCAGCTCATTTTTAATCTTGCAGTCCAGATGAGGTCTGGTATTATCAAAAGGCAGGATTGCATAGCACAGTATGCGGGCATTGTGCATGCGTACCTGATGCTGCGAGCCGCTTACAATTGCATTCTGATATTGATCATACAGACTGGTTATCACGATGCCGATTGACAAGACATCTTTTTTTTCCGCATACCTCTCTCGTATCCTGATATATCAGATTTTACACGGATTTGATTCATCATTAACGGCTTTAAAACAACCGGTATTCCTGAAGATTGGACATTTACTGAACTTTTTGAGCGTGACGATAATTGGACAAAAACTGATATGATTAATGCAATAAACGATAATCTCCATTTTATTCATCATCTTGGCCACTCAAACAATACCATGATATGGAAGATGCGTGTTTCCAGCGGTGATGTAGACGCCTGTACAAACACCGGATACTTTATCGGGTATACCCAGGGATGCCATCCCGGCGCCTGGGACAACCGGAGTATCTCACACAACGGCAGTATCAATTCAGGTCATAGCAGCAGTGACTGTATTGCCGAAGAATTTACCGTCGGCAGCAGCCATGGGGCCATAGGATTCATCAGCAACACCCGATTCAGCCTTACCGACAACGTCGAAGCCAGTCCCGACGGCTCCGACGGCGCCAATACCAGATTGCAGCGCTATTTTCTCAACGCCCTCTTTGAACTGAAACTGCACTATATTGCAATGATGCACTGTTATTCAAAAGAGATTAACAAGCAGTTAATCCTCGACGACGAGCCCGGCCCAGACAACCTTCCCTACTGGGGCGGGTTGCGATGCGCCACCTATGATGCCACTCTGCTTGGCGATCCGGCTCTTTCCGTATGGACCGACACACCCCTGGAACTGAAACCGACCTATACATTAGACGGTACCGTTTTTAATTGCGATACAAAAAATCCTTACACGTGGGTTGCACTCGAAGATAAGGACAGTAATATCATTATTACCCAACTCACCGCCGATGACGGTATTTGTAAAATCGATGATCAGATTCTCACCGACTATATCACCGCCAACACCGGTACAAAAATGACCGTCAGAATGAAAGCCCATAACCACCTGCCCTTTGAAGGAGAGTTGGATGTTCAGACCGTGATTGCAAGCAGCCCGGGTGACATGCATCGTTTAAAAGTAACGACAGGCGTATCGGATATGACCATGATGATACGCTACACATTGACCGAACGGGTGCCGGTTACAATATCACTACTGAATGCAAAGGAAGTAGCCGTGGCGAACATTGTTGACGGTATTCGGAAGCCCGGTAATCACCACCATACGTTCAATACCGATAACATCAGCAACGGCATGTACTATTGCAGACTGCAGATCGGTAGTAAACAGTGTGTAACGAAATGTATGGCTGTCAAGTGATGCTCATTGCATGCAATCGGTGCCTGTTTGACAATTAGAAAGAGCTGCGTCCCCTAACCCCTCCAGAGGATACTTATAAAGTACTACTTTTACGATTATATTATTTCTCTACAAATTCCTCTCTGGGGGATTCAGGGGACGTAACGCGAAAGTCACAACAGCAGAAACCTCTTCCCTCATGTAACCAACCACTGTTTTATTTCCCCATATCCTGTTCAGGTGCCGATATTCCCAGCAACAATTTTCTTTAAAATCCCTATAAAAACAGTTGACATCCATGTTTTTTCATTATAGATTTATAGGGTAGGGGGGTACCCTATATTTGCGGAGTACATGATGCGTAAAAAACGTGACAATATTGGCAGTTCCGATTCCAGAATTCAGCACGAAGCCGTTACCCGCCTGAAACGAATCGAAGGCCAGGTGCGTGGACTATCAAAACTTATCCAGTCCTATACCTATAACGATAATATTCTCAACCAGTTTGCATCGGTAAAATCCGCCCTGACCAGTACCAGAAATCTGTTACTCAAAGAGTATATCAGTAAAGATATACCGGATAAACTGATCCGGGACCGTTTACAGTCGACCGAAGAACTCATTGATATCTTTAAAAAGGTTTCCGGATAACAACCATCCATATCCAGAAAAGGAAGAACACTATGGATCACCCTGTCACACAACAAAAGTACCACCTTAAATCCATCAATAACAGGCTGCTCTTCTGGGAAATACTTCTCAGTCTTGCAATCACGTCAGTTATTTCACTTATTGTCTGGGTCGCATACAACTACGGCTTTACTGCAGGTACTCCCCGATCGGTATTTCTCCTCTGTATGGGATTTATTATACTTGGCTTTTTCATTATTACTCTTCTGACGGTTAATGTATGGGACAGGCTTGCCCTGAAAAAGACCTTGAAAAAACGACTGGCCCTGCCTCCCTCTCCCAGACATAATACCAGAGTTGCAATCCGGACACCGGGGAATCCTTCTCTCAGAAATACCGCAGGCAGTGAGGATACAACGGCATGTGTTAACCGTGCGGCATATCAGCAGGACTTCACCAGTGACACCTATCAGTCATTTGTGGGAGACGGTTTATCAAATCAGATGCATTTTCAGGCAACTGAAATTGAACAGTCAGTATCACAGAACAGTGAACAGCTCAATGCAGAATTTATAAAAAGGCGACTGATGGAAAAAGAAACACGTATCATTGAAATTGTGGATGTTCAGGTTGCCCGACAGCCGGACAATATGTATGATTTTGCCGCCACCATTTATGTATCGGCAAAATCTCTCAGGAAGGCTGCGGAAATAGTGGATTCCGCCAATTCAATTCTCCATGATGAATTCGATATCAAAGACACAAAGCTACTTCCGGTGATAACCAGTCGATGATTTTTCTTTCGGCCTATTGGTACTTTTATTAACTTTTGGGGAAATCAATACGTCTAACGACAATCCGGTCTTGCTGGCAGGCTCGAAGAAAGGAACCGGGTCATTGTACTCCACATCGCCTTTCCATTGCATGTATCCAATATCGCTCTTGCCGAACTGGTAGAACTCGAAGTACGGCATTAACCGTAATCCCACTTTCCGGGAAAATCTGAATTCAAACGGAATGGCGGCATATAATCCCAACCGTTTCATCTGCTTTTCATCATGCGCTTCACCTTCCCAGAGTTTTACAATGTCGGCATCAATTTCCACCGAGTTATATTCGTCTCTGATCTTACCTTTATTATGCATTCTGCCGCAAAACAAATATTTTCCGGTAAGGTGTATACCGAAAGCGAACCGATCAGTCGGATGCACGGCAACCTTGCTGTTCAGCATGACGGCAAACCAGCTGTATCGCTCGTATATCCTTGCCCTGACCCCTGAAGGTATATCGCTTCTGTCAATCAGATTCCTTTTCCATACCCTCCTCTCAATACCCACTGAAATGGGAACCTGCACTTTATTAGACAGGATATGGTAGCCAAGCTCAAAGCCGTATTTTAGATAGAGATTGGTTTTAGTAAAGGAATACGGCTCATAGATATCGACAACAGTAGCGCCTATTGTGTCAATGTAATGGGTAGAGCCGTCATAGGTATTCCCCGGCCCCAGCAGACAGGTGAGATTGGGAACCGTGAAAAAAATCGGCACCGTTTCACCAATATATCGGAATGAAACGGACAGACCCGGACAGAATCCATTTTTCCGTCAATCAAGGTTTTCCCTTCCGGCTCGACAACCTCAGTCCCCATAATAAATCTCGGCGCAGGATACACGGCATATCTGTTCGCAAGCATAACCGTTTTATCAATTTTCAGGTTTACCGTCACCGTTGTCAAACCGGCATCAGGCGGCAGAGGAAGGGCATAGATACCAATACCGGCTCACCGGGAGTGAGATTATAACGGTCACTGTTAAAGACAGCATAAGAACCGTGCCGCACTACCTGTAAATCATGGTAACTGACGGTATGTGTTATCTGAGCGTAAAGAGGCAAAACAGTAGCCGCATACACCAATACGCTCACCCAAATTAGTCTCATAGTATCTACCTTCTAAAGTTTTTAACCCGATTATACCTGTCACCCGTTCCAGGGCACTCTCAGAATTACTACCGGCATAGTAACACCCTTTTTACTATTGTATATTCTCCACACGTTATCGCTACCAGATAAAAACCGCTGTACAATTGTTGCTCTGTAAAGGTAACCGAATGCTTTCCCGCGGCCATCATCGTGTTAACCGGTGTCCCGAGTAATTGTCCTCTCGGCGAATAGAGAGACAGAGTCACCTTCTCATAATCGTTTACCGTGTAATAAACTGTTATCATACTATTTCCTGCACGGATGTAGGGTGTATCAGACTTTTGTATTCCCGCATCGGGAGCAGCTGTTTCTATACCTGTATTATCGCCGTTGGTTTCCGTTCCGATTGCCGGACACCCATACAGATTATACGCAACATAATTCTGCCATGCGCCTCTTGAAGGCTCGCAGGTGGCGCGTATCTCATTGAGTGCATCAATGGCATGCATCTTTCCGGCGGCGATATTGACACCGAATTGATAGATACACCCGCTGTTATATGCCGTTGTTTCCATATCCGAGCCGGTCGAGAACAGCGTTGTCTGCGTACCGCCAACTGCCCCGACAGCACCGTTTTTCAGCAGTGAATAGGTAAGGTTATTTGATACGGAAGGTGTGGCATTCAAACAGGAGCCGCAAAAAACAATGGCCGGATGTTCATCATCCCACTGAGCCGTACCGGAAACGGTCATCACCGAGTGTGCTTCCGTAGCGGAACCGTGGGTCATCCATTCAACCAGTCCCGTATTAATTGATTCCATTGCATACAGCACAAAATTTTCCGACACACCGGTCAACTCCGGCCCTCCGGTTCCATCATCATAAATCCGGTAATAGGTCCATTCACTGTTCAGCGACGACACTTTACTTTTAATAGCCTCACCGACTCTACTTCCTTCAGCCGGGGCATTATACCCTTTCATGGCAAGCAGCATTTTCTTTCGCCAGCCGATTTCACTGCCCGGAGTATTTTCATAGGTGATAGTTTTTTCAAGAATGTGATCCAGCATCTGATAATCACTTCCATACACCGGTATTCTACCTACACCAACCTCCGCAATATGGTCGATACCACCACTGCCGAGGTCGTCCGGCTCACCGCATTTTCCGTTTCCGTTCTTATCCCAGTTACTCGAAAGATCACAGTAATAAAAATCAGTTGGTGTAGTACTGGATGGATAGGTGTTTTTCATAGGCACATCCCCGGAACCGGGATCCGGATTGCCGATAAGCAGGACATATTCGATATTCTTGGACTGGTAGTTATTTACCAGCCAGTTACGGATTTCATCGGCACCTCGATTACCTGTTCCTCCACCCCATTGTGTCTGTGTCACCACTTCAACTTTGAAACCACGCCGCTCTTTCGATTCGATAAAAGCTTCGAGCTTACTTGCTCCCGACTCGATTGCAGATGTTGTTATTATAACATACCCTGAACCACGTTGTGAGCCAACAGGATAACCGCTGTACTCCGAAATCATTTCTGAATAGTTGACTACCATCTGTTTCAGCAACATGTGTGTCCTGAAAGGGATTTTATAGCCTACACGTTTCGGATGATTTGCAACTCTGTCATAGGTAATAACAACATTTCCTTTTTGCAAATATTTCAGCTGCCTGGTCACCGGATTGTACCGGTAGGGATAATAAAGGACTTTTACCAGTTTATAATCACGTAATTGACCATAACTATGTTTACCAATGTGTGTCTTCGGGAAAAACCGGTTTGAACTGTACACCCGGATATCTTTTCCATTAACAATATCTCTGCCCGGGTATTGTACTGGTCCCTCACAGGTTGATTCCGTTGGAGCAGGTCGTACGCCATAAGCGCCGGATAAAACCGACTCCTGCACTTCATGCAAAGAAAGTATAATGCTGTTCAGTTCAGCATCCGGCGGAAGCAGAAAGAATAAAGGTACTACAGGTAACTGAGGTTGCCCCGGTTCACCATGAAACTCATTACTGCTGAATTCTGCAAACTCCGGGGATCGTTTAACAGGAATTGAATGGCTGGAAAGATCATATGAGATTTGCGCAGAACATACAGCCGTACAAATTAACACTATCACAATACATTTTTTTTGTAAAAACATATCAACTGCCCCCCCCCAAGGCGTAATTTGGAAAATATTACTGATATATTTTGGTATAATTTTCAGTCTATGTATATCACCATTCCATGTGGAATTTTCCCAACAGTAACATAAAAAAAATTCTATTCCATCCCTTATTATTTTTTGATTCTTCATATAAAAAGCGTACACAAAATGTATACGTTTTTTTCTTTTAAATCCCTGAAACAACCGCAGATATATAGATTTACCTATATATTAATAACCAAAGGGGGGAGTTTTCAGGGAGAGAAAGACCGTTTCAGTACCGTGAAATCTGCTGAATGACACTTTTTGTATTCTATAAATCCCCAGTAAATCGCACATGTTGTTTAATATCTCGAAAAACCTGAAGTCTCCCGATTAAAAGCAACATTAGAGATACCTAAAAACCAGTCAGAGGGAGAGAATGAAAAATTCCGTATTGTACTTGTTTGTCCTGGTTTCTTTTTTATATACAATAACCACCAGTGCAACAACGAGAAGTATTACCACAGCCGACAGTACTACCAGAAAGGGAACCACATATCAAAACATGGAGGTAACGCCCAATGAAAATGCCCAGGCGCTGTGGGATGCCTTATGCGATTATGTGCCGCAGGGTGTTAACATCACGAGCCTCTCCTACAATCCTCCGTCAAACTGGTACCGTAACCAGTCGGGACTATATAGGAATATCCCTCCCATCCTGAGTGTACAGATGAAAGACGGTATAATCATGACCAGTGGTCATGCGGTTAACTGTCTCGGGCCGAATGAACAGGAGGGCATGACACAGGCGCACGGCGGCATTATGGTCGATGCTGATATTTCCAATGCGGTAAACACTGACGATATTTCCGATATAGCCACCCTGACGATACAATTTACTTCTGATAATACGATCCCCGGATTCTCCTTTATTTTCTGCTACGGCACTGACGAATTTCCCGAGTATGTCGGATCTGAGTTTAATGATGTGTTTATCTGCATATTTGACGGACAGAATGTCTGTTTTGACAGCCAGGGAAGTCTTATTTGTGTCAATAATACATTTTTCAACGTTGATAACAATATCCAGGGTCCTGATGCGCCGCTAAATCTTGAATACGACGGGTTCACCTGTGTGTTGCAGACATCAAAGGTTATCAGCCCGGGGAGTCATTCCATCAAGTTTGCCATTGCCGATGTTGGTGACAACCTTCTTGATGCCGGCGTATTTCTCAACAGTTTCAGGTTTGATACCACCGATACCGGCACCCATCCGATTATTAACATAATAGAACCGCAGCAATTCGACATAGCACAGAACACCTCGCCTCAAACGGTAATCGGAACTATCGATAAGCTTACCACCTATGGCCCGATTACTCTGACGACGCTTAACAATGTTCCGGAATTCTACCTCAACTCCTGGGATATCGTTGTTTCAGACGGGGTCGTTTTTGATCCGGTGGTCACTCCCCAGTATGTTATAAAGGTCAAGGCGACTCTCGATACTCTCTGGCTGGGAAAGCCGTGGATCATGCACGATACCGCCGATATGACAATCAGTATTATCGACGGTGATCCCTTGTGGCCGCCCATTGAGCAGGCGGTTGTCTATGATCAGAACGGCAATGGGATCGGCGACAGCATTTATGTAAAACTTAAGTACAATTTTCCTTCAGAGTACACTCTTGAAAAAGCCGATTTCTCCTGGCCAAGCGGTCAGATTGACTATTCTGAGAATATCGATAACAATGACTTATTCAACAGCAATACCATCAAATTTTCCTATGCGCCGGGAGGAACCGCACCGGTATGGACCGAAGGCCAGAGTACCATCAGTATAACGATAGACTCGACCGGCCAGTCGAGTACGCACTCCTGTGACCTTGAAGACGGTATTGGCCCGGTCCTGACTGAAGCGATTTGTGTAAAACGGTACAAACCGATGCCCGACACACTGCGTTTGAGAATCTCTGAGCCTGTTGATGTGACCGATATCACCGGTAATTCATTCATACTTGTCAAAAAGGATCATGTAAAAGAAATTGAAATTGAGCCGATGAGCGGTACCATGCTGGATTTAGGCAACGAATCCTATATTCAGTTCCTTATCGAGGATCTTCTTGCCGACGCGCCCGCACCGGGCGACAGTGTAAAAATTCTGCATACCGGCCCGGTAATTGACAAGAAAGACAACAGGGCGCATGAGAACAATCCGCCGGCACCCATCGAATTCGTCGACGGTATGCTCGATCCCTGGCCGCAGATAACAAAGGCGGTTATTTATGACAAGAACGGCAATGGTATCGGTGACAGCGTTGCAGTTGCCTTTGATGCTAATTTTATCGATTCAATGACTGCGAAAACCGCAGCATTTATCTGGCCGGAAAATCAGAATAATTACATTGTCACTATAACCGCTGGAATGATGGTTAATAAAACCAACATTGCTTTTTCCTACGATCCCGGTACCAATGCCCCGGTCTGGACCAAAGGAACCAGCGAAATTACGGTGACTGTTGATTCAATGAATACTGATATCTCACGTAAAGCAGATCTGGAGGACGGGATTGGACCGGTCCTCGAAGAGGCGAAAGTTGTCAAACGATACAAACCCAATCCGGACACCTTCCGGGTGAGGTTATCTGAACCGGTCAATGTTTCAGCCATATCCGGAAGATCATTTATACTTATCAAGGGTAATCATATAAAAGAGATTGAAATCGAGCCTCTCGATGATGTGATCGATCTTGGCGGTGAATCGTACATCAAGTTTCTCGTTGTGGATCTACTGGCCGACGCCCCGGCCCCTGGCGACAGCCTGAAGATACTCCATACCGGACCTGTCATTGACAAAGTTAACAATAAGGCACATAAAGATAATCCACCGGTACCTATTATATTCACTGACGGTTCCCTTGATCCGTGGCCTGAGATTAAAAATGCTGTTGTCTACGATAAAAACGGCAACGGCATCGGTGACAGTGTCTGCTTGGTGTTTAACGGGTATTTCGTGGACTCGATGAAAACGAAGACCGCCTCGTTTACCTGGCCCGAAAATCAATTCAGCTATACCGAAACTATTGACGAATCTGATAAATATAACGATAACACCATTGCTTTCTCATTTACCCCTGATAATGCATCACCCGTCTGGACACACGGTAAAAGCGCTATAACCGTTACCCTTGATTCACTGAAAACCGAGATATCCCGCACCGCCGATTTAAACGATGGTATCGGCCCTCTGCTGAAAGAGGCAAGTGTTATCAAACGCTATCTTCCGGGAAATGACACCTTCTTCGTCAAAATAACGGAGCCGGTGAAAGTTTCTGATATTTCCGGATACTCATTTACCCTGATAAAAGAGAATCATGTAAAAGCGATAGATATTGCTCCGATTGATCCGGTTACCGATCTCAATAACGGCGATTATATCAGATTCGCTGTTGTTGATCTCGATGATGATGCACCATCAACGGGCGACAGCCTGAAAATTCTGCATACCGGTTCAGTTATCGATCTGCCCGGGAACAAAGCGCATAAAGACAATCCGCCGGTACCACTGCAATTTATCAACAGCAATGTACCGGTGAAAAACGCTTACTACTATGATCTAAACGGTGACGGTATAGTTGATAATGTTCGTCTGGTATTTGTTGACACGGTCAAAGATATCGATAATATTTCCTTTGATGTTGCCTTTACCAGCTGGCAGGCCTATGCAGAGGATGTTCCTGCCGCATTTGAGTCTAATGAACAGAAGTGTATTGTTTTGGACCTGCGAAGTACCTTCGACGCCCCTGCGAAAATTATAGATAAAACGTATGGTGAAATGAGTGTCACTCTTACCTATACCGATCCGGCAGGTATCGTAACGTATGATGTTGCAGATAAGGCCGCACCTGTCATCAGTAAAGCGACATACTACCTGTCCAGATTTTTTAACCGTAAACGGGTTGAGCAGGATACTCTCGAGGTGGTCTTTTCTGAAAATGTCAATGACATTACTTCAATCAAGCCATTCTGGCTGGAGAGGTTAACCGGTGAAAAGTACTACCTTGAATTACATTCGGTGAGTAAAACAGCGAATAAAGTCACATTTATCGTAACAGAAATTGTGAGCAACGATTTACCGACAGAGGGTGACAGTATCTGGATAAACAATAAAGAAGATGTTCAGGACAACCTGAATAATACACAGATCGTTGACAATAATAAACGGGTGGAATTGATTATCGATTATCCTGATTTCGATCTTATTCCATATGTACTTGGCCCGGAAGATCCCGAAGAGAAGGCTCTGGGAATCGCACCCGATCTGCAAATCAGTGCAACAATTAATAAGGGAACGGTAATCATTCTTGAGCCGGAGATTAAAGTACCCATACATATTCTTGAATCGGTTGAATGCGGTATAACGATATTTGATGCGGTCGGTAATGAACTGGCCTCATGCAACGGGTATACCGATTTCAATGGTATCCTGGAAATGAGTCCTCTGGAGAAGGGACCGAATAATATGATTGTGATTTTATGGGCGGATAAGAATGCCAACAACAGGGATGTTGGGAAAGGTTCTTATTGCGGACAGATTACCATAACGTATAACGACGGAAAGCCGGTGTACAAAAAAGTTATTATTCCAATGAAACGGTAACCGGGGTAATGTATCTGGATACCGCCATCCTCGTCCTTGAATCAGGTTAAATATCGAGGAGGAAGGACGAGGTCGACGACGAGGATGAAACCGAGCAGAATTATCAATTTTAACAACGACTAAATATACTCTTTTCTCAGGAAAAGCAATGCAATATAAAAAGTTTGTACTACTTATTTTCTTTCTCGTTTCGGCAGCTTTTTACCCGTATGCGTCAATAACCTATACGCTTACCAATATGGATATCGCTGTCACCCGTGATACCGACGGCACCGCCCGTTTTCAGTCGGCACACTCATATCTCAACATGCCTGGGAAACCTGCGCTGCCCTGTTACATAAGCGCCTTTCTGCTTACTCATAATGCCGACCTGTCAACTGTTCCGGTTTCTATTAAAAGTCGCTGGAGGAAACAACTCCCGGTTGCCTTTTCCGTTGCCCGGGAGCAAATCCAGCTTTTATAAAAAAAGGAGTAATAACCATGAAACGCTATATTTATTTAATTCTCATCGTCATGATCAGCGCCACATTATTCTCAATGCCGCCCTATACCCTGGAAAAAGTCAGGGACGGCTATCAACTTTCGGTTACGGTTCCTTCACCTGTGTATCAGGAAATTACTGTTCATGATCGGCTGGAGGATGGCACTCCTGTCAATGAGACATTTACCAGGATTTCCGTGCCGGGATTTGCTCATGCTATCGGCAACACCGGCGGGCCGGAGCTGGTTCAGTCAGCATTTAAACTTGCAATAGAAGACAGGCTGCCACAGTTCACCATTACCGGCATCGAAATTGAGAAATTAAAACTTTCCCATCCGTTGTACCCGGTTCAGCAAATGTACTCCTATTGCCCCTATGATAAAGCACCTCCTTTTGAATATGATAAATCACAATACAGCAAACGCCTGACCACTACTTCATTTATTACTCTTTCAGAACCATACTTTATCAGGGGCCAGAAGGGCGTGAGTATTACGCTTTCACCTGTTCATTATAATCCGGCTATTAAAGAGCTTACTATTGTAAAAAAACTTACGGTTCTGTTTAAAACAGAACCGTTATCATGTGTTAAATCGCAGGGATCAAAACATTTTGATAAGTATATACGTGAAGTATTCAGAAATCTTCATAAAGACTGCGATAGGAATGTTCCATCGGAACCGTTCCGTGATCGGGAAAAGTATGTAATTATTTTTTCTGACGATTTTACCGGTAATGCCGACCTGCAGACATTTATTGATTTCAGGAAAAGGGATTATGATGTGGTCGCTTCATCCATTGGAGACCTCGGCGGTAATAATCCTGCCTCATTCAATACCTTTCTCGAGCAGGAAAAACCTACCTACGCCCTTTTTGTCGGCTGGTATCAGAACTTCTATTTCTATCAGGGTGTTGAGCCTATGAATAACAACTGGACCTATACGTATCTCTATTATCAGAGTTACGGTCAGATGGATCCGCATCCCGATTTTCACCTGGGACTCTTTTTTGTTCGTACAGCCGATGCTCTGAAAAATGCGGTGAAAAAGACCATTCATACCACCAATACTCTCGGCCAGATGGGCAAGGGCTATGTTGCGTTCACCGGTCACGATATGGAGTTCGGTCCGGGTAAGTATCATATCGAGGAACTCTTCGACAAGTTTGAAAATGATTACTGGAAAAATATGGATATCGATTTAACTAAAATTTACGTCGCCAGAAATCCTGAATGTGACGCTGATATCTGTGTCACGAAAATGAATGAAGGAGTACGGTTTATCAATTACAACGGTCATGGGTGGGAATATGGCTGGGTATACAAACAGGAACCGGAGAAGGTGAACTGGACAACGAAATACGGCCTGGAAAACTGGGGTCCCATTGAGAATACCGTCTACCCATTTGTCTTTTCATGCGCCTGTCTGGCCGGTAATTTCATGTATGAGGGCTCTAACGGCGGCGGGCCGGAGTGCTGGGCTGAAACCTGGCTCGGCCATGAACGGATGGGTACCGCCTGTATAGCTTCGCAGGCACCGTCAAGTTTTAACCAGCATGCGCTCAATCGCGGTATACTGATACGACTTCATGAGCAAGACATGACCCAGATTGGGGCAATGATGGATTTCGGCAAGGAATATACGTTTGATTCGCTGGGGACGCATTTCGGCGCGCTCGGTGCACAGGAATATCATCTGTTCGGGTGCCCGGCCAGCGAAACCCTTTATGACGGCACCACCGAAACCGCCGAACATACCGAAGCAGTATCGCCTGCTCTGTCGCTTGTTACCAAAACAGCCAATCGACTGGTACTGTCTGTACCGGTAAAAGGCAACTATACCATTTCCATCTATGAAGCGAACGGCAGACTGAGCACACAGTATTCCACCACACTTTCACCGGGTAAACACACTCTGCCTTCTCTTAAAAATACCGCCGGCAACAGTGTGTATTTTCTTTCTATTAAAGGTGGAGGAAGCTCTCTGGTTAAGAAACTGCCGGTGATACGATAAATTGCGGCAGCTCTGTCTTTACGGGTCTGCATTATCAGTAAACGCACATTTTCTTTTATGCAGTACAGGCAAGAGGGTCGTTACAGTATCAGCAATTATCACCGTCACGGAATCTGCACACTCCGATTCAATACCGTCATTGTCAATTGCAGTAACATACAGCTCGAACAGGCCGGTAGCATCGAATGTAAAACGCGAGGAATAAATATAGTACGCCGAATCAACCACGAATGTTGTATCAATTTTATTCTCAGTTACAAACTCTTTTATTTTCACCACCATATAAACGAAATATATTGAATCAGAATCCTGCCAATCCTTGAAAAAAGTTGTATCGGATGCGGTATCGTACACCAGGGTATCTTTATGGAGTGAATCTATGGTAAGGGTATATACAATTGAATCACCGGACTCGGTCTTGATAAAAGATAAAGCCGAATCATAAAAAACGGTATCCGAATCATAATTGGTGTCTACAGTATCTTTATCAACACTTATTACCGTATCATAGATTACAATACTGTAGTTAAAACCGGTAATACTGTCGATAGTGTCAACAGCTTCCGGTACACTCATCCAGTCAAGAAACTCTACGGTCCCGTTTTTATCGCTTGTTTTTACTTTCACAGCCACTGTGTCATTGACACCGGCGGTCAGTAACGTGTCAAGAATATCAACGGTCGGCGGAAACCAGTTATCCCCGTTCGGATCATAGGGATTAACCCGCCCGTCACGATCACCGATATGAAAGCAGGTCAATATAAGACACAGCGTCATCAACAGTGGCGTATACCAGAAAAGTTTCATTCCAGGCCAGTGTATCTTTTTCATGTCGTCTTAAAACTCTTTTTCCACGGCAATGGAAAAAAGAAGCGATACCCCGACAGCACCCGCTGCAATGCCGAAAATTCCTCTCAAATTAAGGTAGGTGTCGGTCTTCTCCTTCTCCTCAGTATAGTCGTTCCACAATTTATCAAAATCACTCCCCTGCACTGCATCCATGTAGTCATCGTATAAATCCTGCTCCCTTTCATACTGGTTTTCAGCCGCAGCATTAAAGATACCCGTGGTTAGCAGTGCTGCCAGTCCGACACCGGTAAAAATTATCTGATATCGATGCCTGTACAGAAACTTTCTAAAGGGAGATTTCTGTGTTTTCTGCTGCCTGCCGGCGTTTCTCTGTGCGCTTAAAGGATTAGCTGTATACTCAGTTTTTTCGGAAAGGACAGTAGTAAGGGTAAATGGTTTCTGACAGGTATTTAATAGTTGTGAGTTTACTTTACCGGTACTGTCGTAAGAAATATCATCCTCAGCGCAGGAAACGCTAAAAGTGGATACCACAATAAAAAAGAAAATGATGTGTTTCATACCACTAAAATAAATATGGAATTGTTTCTATGCATACAGATTGGTGGTTATTGTGGGTTGTATTGAGATGAGATTACCGGTTGGGTACGAAGTTTAAGAGTAAACGGTGTGAAACTTGTGTTCTGGTGATTGGAAGTACAACCTGGTGTGACCGGTGTTTGGGGTTTGCAGGAGCAACGGGGTAAAACACGTCTTTAGGAAGTGAAAACCCATTAAAACGGATTAAAAGCAATACTGCATGAAACGCTGTTTCCCCATCCCGATTCCATCGGGATTTGCTCCTCTCCGGCAGGATGATTCATCTCCCGCCGAACCTCCTATTTTACCACTACAAATCTTGACACCCGGCACAACTCTCCCGCAGACATCTGTACCAGATATACACCGTTCGATAATTTTTCTTCATTCAGATCAACCCGGTGGGCACCTGCCCGTTGAAAAGAAGTTACCGGGGTAGACACGACTCTGCCACTCCCGTCAACCAATTTAATAGTGACCGGTGAAGGTTGTAGCAGTGTATAGTGTATACGTATTTCAGGGTAACTGTAAAATACCTTTAGCAGAGAAGTCATGCCGGTAATGGTTTGTGCAGCGTCCTCAACCGGCGTAGCCGCATCATTGAGATAGATCCATACCTCCCCTGACGGATATCCGCTGAGCAGCAGATCGGGTTTTCTATCCTTGTTCCAGTCATAAATGCGGGGAGTTGCATAACCGAATCCGTTCATCTGCTTGAAATCAGGTTTGTCAGGTATACCATATTCCGTATTTGGAATCAAAGTATGTTTTTCAAACTCTGGATTACCCTTTGTCCCGATATTTTTGTAATAATAGACACTGCACTTCTGTTCGCCAACAATCAGGTCCTCTTTCCCGTCCAGATTGAGGTCCGCTATATGCACCCGTGCGCATCGTGCCTGAATTATACTTCCTTTGCTGTCCTTGAGCGTATCATAGGAGCCAAAACTCGGACCAGAAGCGCTTCCATTATTGAGATACAAACGTAAAGGCCAGGCTTTTCCTGATTTATAAACATCAGCTCCTATAACAACATCATACGCACCGTCGTTATTCCAGTCGAAAATGGCCGGAGATATGCTCATATACACAAGGTTCGGGTCTGGTTTCTCCACCTGTATCAGCGCCGGCTGTTCTTTCAGGGAACCGTCACTCTGTCGCTGGTAATAGTGTACCGATTCATACTTCTCCCCAACAAGGAGATCAAGGTCACCGTCATCATCAATGTCCACGACCCGTGGATCATTACCGAAACATCACGGTGACGGCAGCGAGATCTGTTTCCCGTCCGCCTGAAGTTGTTTGGTGAATGATAATTTCGGCGTATTTCCCGGGCCTGCTGAATTGGTATAGAGTCCCACCGCACCGTTATTTGCCTGCTGGCCGTAGATCATATCATCATCACCATCGCCATCCCAGTCAGCAAATTCCGCAATAGGATAATTCGTACTGCCGATTCCCTGCATTTTAAACGGGGTGGTAAATCTCGGCTCGTTACCGAAAACAAACACGTTTACTGTAAACAACAGTAAGATCCAAATTGCCTTGCGCATCCCTACACTCCTTTATTGTACCAATTTCCACACACTATTATAAGAATTACTTTTCATCGATATTAAATAAATCCCTGCAGCACGTTCCGCATTATAAAAGGTAAAGCGGTTTGCATTGTGTCCGTTCAACGTTGTCACCGTTCTCCCCTGCAGGGTAACCAGTGAAACGGTATATGTCCCTTTTAAGGGGATAAAAACCGATACATTCTCCGGCGTTACGGTATATCTAACCTGGTACAGTGCTTCATCACTTTTTTGCTCTGCTGACGTAGGCGCTTCAATGTCAATCTTATAAATCTTCTTAGTGATCTGATTGTTCACCCACAGGAACCGTTTGCTCTCCTTTTCAAATGCAAGGCCCCATATATCATCACCGAAAGCGACATTCGACGGTATCGAATCGACCAGCTCTGCGATATCCGACGTGACCACTTCCAGGGTCATCTGCATGGTCGGTTTATAACAGAACCTCACGTGTGATACATTTTCAAAACGTTTATTCCCGGCGGAAACACCCTTGAATACATTATCACCTCTTCACAGCAACATACCCACAGTACTCAGCCTGCTCTCCCCTGGTACCCTTAACCCTCAATACGGCACGATACGTTCCGGCACAAACAGGAACACCCTTTTTATTCGTCAAATCCCAGGAATACATGCCGTTATTATGAATAACGGTTTTATCAATCAGTGAACCGACAGCATCATACACAGTTATCGTTCCCGAACCCAGGTCAGGATGATTTACAATAAATACTGCCGTTCTCTTATCAGGCATCACCGGATTGGGACACACGGCGAATACCTCCCGGGTATTTTTTACATCATCGACAACCAGTTTTATCTCGGAAATCTCAGTAACCGTCAAGGCTACCGTCTCACTGCGTACTATACCGACGGAATTCTTTACCACACACTGATACAGCTTTCCGTTATCGTCAAGGGTCACATCCTGCAGCTCAAGTTTTGTACCGGTTTCGCCGGGGATATCTCTGCCGTTCTCTTTCCACTGGTATTCAAGTTTAGCCCCGGTCGCTTCAATAGTAAATACCGCAGTCTCACCCACCATAACCGTATCCGGCTCCGGCTGTCTGGTAATGACCGGTTTGGTCAGTTGTGCAATGGTAAGGGTAAAATTCTGTATGACCGGTGTCATCGCAACCTCATCGCGCAAAGCAATCTCGAACTTAAAGGTACCGTATGCCTCCGGAGTTCCGCCCAGCGTGCCGGTACCGTCTTTATTGTCGGTGAAAGAGACCCCGGCCGGCAGGCCGCTGTAAACATTAAGGGTGAGCTTTGAGGGATCACCGTTATCCTCTGCGGTTACCGTATGGCTGAACGGTTCCAGGTAGGTCCCGCTGCAGGATGAATCCGAGGTAAAGTGAGGTTTCGTATACACCATAAAGGTCATCTCACTGATATCCATAACATTGGTTTCATCCGATTTTATGATTTTTATTCTATAGTCAAGGCAGTCCTCCAGATCATCCGCAATTTTCCAGGTATAGGGTGAGCTTGTTGAGGCAACGGTGGCTATTTTTTTAACCACGGTGTTCATATCCAGAAGTTCGATATCAACATTGCCGTTATAATCCGACCGCCACGATATGGAAACCTCATCACCCTGCGTATAGGTGCCGCCGTTATTCATGGAAGTAAGCGCCAGTATGACCACATCCTTACTGGTAGTGATAGTCAACACCCAGGAGCCTTTACCCTGGGCATTCTGTATAGCCTGGTACGTCAGCATCTCCCAGCTTCCGCTGCCCATGGGACTGGGATTCATGATTTTATATGCCGCTCTGTCGCGTTTCTCATTGTACCCGCAGTAGGCAACCGCATGACCGCTGCCGGAGGTATAGGTCCACCCGATAATCGCCGGATTGTACTGATCAGCCTCCTGTTTCAGTATCGCCTCCCCCACCATCTGCGTTCCCTGAGGACTGCAGTTACCGAAATGGCTGAGTGCACTGCACATCTCCTGTTCGTTGCCGCCCTGATCAACGGGACTGCCCTTAACATAAGTAACAATTTCCGTCTGGCTCACATCGTGAATATGATAGGTTGTTAGAATGCCCTGTGCTGACGCCGCCCAGCACCAGTTGCTCTTCTCCTGCGGGCACATCTGCATGTCTATTATTTCGGCTGATGCATGCAGATACAGGGTGACAAAACAGAACAGCAGACATAGAATTCTCATTTGTCACCTCCCTGCGGCATAACCCTGTCCAGATACTCCTTGTATTCCTTCATTGCCGCCTCGACCGAGGTGAGTTCGCGGTAAGTAACGTTTCGTCCCGCGTGCAGGACAGTCAGATTGAATGCATCGTGCCGTGGAAAATGCACTGCATAGTAGTGAGTCTGGGGACTCATAAGCAGAACCGGTGCATACCCCTTCTCAAGGGGCCACTGTTTCTGCAGTGCAGTCAGCTCCCTGGCAAGCCAGTCATAGCCGAGAGACGCGATACTGAACGAATCGTTCCCCTCATATTTATCCACGGTCATCATGAGCTTTAAATCGTTGTTGAACAGTACCGGAAAAAAGAAGCTCTTAATCGGCTCCGAGCACTCCGCTACCGTCTGACCCTTTCTGAAACTGCGAATATTGTCCGGTGTGATCAACCTGAGAGCGATTGGCGCCCCCAGTACTGCGGTTTCCGGCGTATCCTCATCACCAAGATGTGCCTGTTTTTTCGACACCGGGTCCAAACAGAGATCGAGAAACTCTTTGTAGCCCGTTAACGCAACCTGTTTTGCTTCATCACGATCCTCACCCGCCCGACTCTGCGAGATAAACAGGAAAAAGAGTAGTAAACATAAAAGAAAGTGTTTATGGTTCATGGATCCCCCTCAAATAAATACATTTGATATATACATTAAACGCTGTTTTGCATTTTTTGGAATTGTGAAAGAATTACAGAAGGGTATAGCGCCGGAAACAGATTGTTTCCCGCCACCGGTGAAGAGACAATAAAAAAAAGCGCACCCTGAGGAAATATCCACTCTAACTCCTGTAATTCATACCAACCACATATAAATAGGATTAAAGTAGGATCCCCCCACCAAATTCGCGCTCTATATGTATAATATAACCTATAACGCCGGATTTTTCAAAAATAATGGCGGTTATTCAATGGTTTCTCTTTAGAAGTACGATATGTTTTCACATTATCAATATACTATTTATTGACACAAACTTCCGGTAAAAAGAGAAAAAGAGGCGGGACAATTTATACTTAAAAAGTAACTACTCACCCCTTTGAGACTAATTTTCTAATGCCATTTGAATGGCAACAA